>CALFXX010000018.1 GCA_937952975.1 uncultured Alcaligenaceae bacterium | reverse complement strand
TTCACGCTTGGTGCCGCGCAACAGAATACCGACGTTATCGCCCGCCTGACCTTGGTCAAGCAGCTTGCGGAACATTTCAACGCCCGTGCAAGTGGTCTTGACTGTATCGTGGATACCAACGATTTCGATTTCTTCGCCGACTTTAACGATACCGCGCTCGATACGACCGGTCACAACTGTACCGCGACCCGAGATCGAGAACACGTCTTCTACTGGCATCAGGAACGTGCCGTCCACTGCGCGCTCTGGCATGGGGATGTAGTTGTCCAGCGCTTCAGCCAATTTCATGATGGCCTGCTCGCCCAACTCGCCCGTGTCGCCCTCAAGTGCCAGCTTGGCTGAGCCCTTGATGATCGGTGTGTCGTCGCCTGGGAAGTCGTACTTGGAAAGAAGCTCGCGCACTTCCATCTCGACCAGCTCAAGCAGCTCCTCGTCATCAACCATGTCTGCCTTGTTCAGGAAGACGATGATGTAAGGCACGCCCACCTGGCGTGACAGCAAGATGTGCTCGCGGGTCTGTGGCATTGGGCCGTCAGCGGCCGACACCACCAGAATCGCGCCGTCCATCTGCGCGGCACCGGTAATCATGTTCTTGACGTAGTCGGCGTGGCCGGGGCAGTCAACGTGTGCGTAATGACGACCTTCGGTCTCATACTCAACGTGGGCGGTGTTAATCGTAATACCGCGTGCACGCTCTTCAGGTGCAGCGTCGATCTGTGAGTAGTCTTTAGCCTCGCCACCAAACTTCTTGGACAACACGGTTGTGATAGCCGCTGTCAATGTGGTTTTGCCATGGTCAACGTGACCGATGGTGCCAACGTTGACGTGTGGTTTGGTTCGTTCGAATTTACCTTTTGCCATGATTTTCCTCTAATTACTTGCCGCGGGCCGCGATAATTTCTTCGGCCACGTTTTTGGGTGCTTCGGAGTAGTGCTTGAATTCCATCGTGTAAGTTGCGCGACCTTGGGTCAGTGACCGCAGGTTTGTTGCGTAACCAAACATCTCAGCGAGCGGAACTTCTGCCTTAATAACTTTGCCACCGCCGACCATGTCGTCCATACCTTGCAACATTCCGCGACGTGACGACAGATCGCCCATCACTGTACCGGCATAGTCTTCAGGTGTTTCGACTTCAACGGCCATCATTGGCTCAAGCAGCACAGGACTTGCTTTGCGCATACCGTCTTTGAAAGCCATCGAAGCGGCCATGCGGAAAGCGTTTTCGTTTGAGTCAACGTCGTGGTATGAACCAAAGAACAACGTTGCTTTCACGTCAACAACTGGGTAGCCCGCCAAAATCCCTGAGGGCAAGGTTTCTTGAATACCCTTGTCAACTGCAGGAATGTATTCGCGTGGAACCACACCGCCCTTGATGGCGTCGACAAATTCGTAACCGCCGCCTGGTGGCAGGGGTTCAATCTTAAGAACAACGTGGCCATACTGACCGCGTCCACCCGATTGTTTAACGAATTTGCCTTCGATTTCTTCGCACACTTTACGAATAGTTTCGCGATAGGCTACCTGTGGTTTACCGACGTTTGCTTCAACGTTGAATTCACGTTTCATGCGGTCGACAATAATTTCAAGGTGAAGCTCGCCCATCCCTGAAATAATCGTCTGGCCAGATTCTTCGTCAGTGCGGACACGGAACGAAGGATCCTCTTGAGCCAAACGCGACAAAGCCATACCCATTCTTTCTTGGTCTGCTTTGGTTTTTGGTTCAACAGCTTGTGAAATCACAGGCTCTGGGAACACCATACGCTCGAGCATGATGTGTGCGTCGATGTCGCACAATGTTTCACCAGTTGTAACGTCTTTGAGGCCCACAACAGCAGCGATGTCACCTGCAACCACTTCTTTGATTTCTTCGCGGTTGTTAGCGTGCATTTGTAAGATACGACCGATACGCTCTTTTTTGCCCTTGATTGGGTTATAGATGGTATCGCCCGATTTCAAGACCCCAGAATACACACGCACGAAGGTCAATTGGCCAACGTAAGGGTCTGTCATCAGCTTGAATGCCAATGCTGAAAACTTTTCAGTATCTTCGGCTTTGCGGCTAGTGGGTGAGCCGTCGTCGAGTTCGCCTGTTACTGGTGGAATATCAACCGGTGAAGGGAGGAACTCGATCACAGCGTCAAGCATGCGCTGAACGCCTTTGTTTTTAAAGGCGGTGCCGCACAGCATTGGCTGAATTTCGCAGGCAATCGTACGCGTACGGATACCAAACAGAATTTCTTCTTCGCTGAGCGTGCCGCCCTCAAGGTACTTGTCCATCAACTCTTCTGAGGCTTCAGCGGCGGACTCGACCAGCTTTTCGCGCCACTCGTCAGCCTCGGCCTGCAAGTCGGCAGGGATATCGAGGTAGTCGAACTTAATGCCTTGGCTGGCTTCGTCCCAGATGATCGCTTTCATCTTGACCAGATCGATGACGCCAGTGAATTTTTCTTCGGCACCAATTGGGATCACGATAGGAACTGGGTTTGCGCGCAGACGTGTCTTGAGCTGATCGTAAACTTTGAAAAAGTTCGCGCCAGTGCGATCCATTTTGTTCACGAATGACAAACGGGGCACTTTGTACTTATTGGCTTGGCGCCAAACAGTTTCTGATTGAGGCTGCACACCACCCACAGCACAATAAACCATGCAGGCGCCGTCAAGCACGCGCATTGAACGCTCAACTTCAATGGTGAAGTCAACGTGGCCCGGAGTATCAATCACGTTGATACGATGCTCAGGGTAGTTATTGGCCATGCCTTTCCAGAAGGCCGTGGTTGCTGCAGACGTAATCGTGATTCCGCGTTCTTGCTCTTGTTCCATCCAGTCCATGGTGGCTGCGCCATCATGCACTTCGCCAATCTTATGATTGACACCTGTATAAAACAAGATTCGTTCGGTCGTGGTGGTTTTCCCTGCATCGATATGGGCAGAGATACCGATGTTGCGGTAGCGCTCGATCGGAGTTTTGCGAGACATGGCTGATCCTTAAATTACCAACGGAAATGACTGAAAGCTTTGTTAGCTTCGGCCATTTTGTGTGTATCTTCACGTTTTTTCATTGCGGCGCCGCGACCTTCTGAGGCATCGAGCAGTTCGCCGGCAAGACGGAGATCCATAGATTTTTCACCGCGCTTTTTAGCGGCTTCGCGCAACCAGCGCATTGCCAAGGCCAAACGGCGCACTGGACGCACTTCAACCGGCACTTGGTAGTTTGCACCACCAACGCGACGGCTTTTTACTTCAACGACTGGCTTGATATTATTGATTGCCAAGTTGAAAACCTCGATAGGCTCTTTGCCGGTCTTGGTTTGAACTTGAGTTAAAGCACCGTAAACGATGCGCTCAGCCACGGCTTTTTTACCGGAGAGCATCACTACGTTCATGAATTTTGCTAGTTCGACGCTGCCGAATTTTGGATCGGGCAGAATGTCACGTTTGGGGACTTCGCGACGACGGGGCATATCAATTTCCTTTGTGTCATTTCAGTTGAACCCCGGCCTTCTGTTGGTTGGCTGAGGTCACGACTTATCAAACGATAAGTCACTTACATTGCCGCAGCATGACCATCATGCATTGGCTGCACAGAACAGCATATCGCTGTTGTATTACTGAGCACTAACTTTACAAACAAGCGAGTACAAACAAGTGTTACTCAACAAAACATGACTAAGCATGTGGGGCCGAGTAAGCGACACTTCGCAAGCAAATTACTTAGCTTGCTTTGGACGCTTTGCACCATACTTAGAACGTGATTGCTTGCGATCTTTCACGCCTTGCAAATCGAGCGATCCGCGTACGATGTGATAACGCACACCTGGCAAGTCTTTTACACGACCGCCGCGCACGAGCACGACTGAGTGTTCTTGCAAGTTGTGGCCTTCACCACCGATGTACGAAATAATCTCGAATCCATTGGTCAGACGCACTTTGGCGACTTTACGCAGGGCCGAGTTAGGCTTTTTTGGTGTCGTGGTGTACACACGAGTGCACACACCGCGTCGCTGAGGGCAATTTTCGAGCGCGGGGCTCTTGCTCTTGCTAACGCTGACTTCGCGCGGTTTACGCACGAGCTGGCTAATGGTTGGCATAACCTCTAATTCCCTTTTATCGCTGGTACTTACGTTTTGGCATCCATTGGCCTCACGTGTTTTCAGCATTCCCGTTCCTGGGCAGCTTGGCGCGAGCCCACCATCAAACGGAAATCCGTAAAAGAGCGGGTCTTGCCTAATCAAACCAGGGTGCATCAACAAGCCCAGAGCTGTTGAGTCCCAAAAATTACGGTAAGCCTGACAGCTTAGCGTAAATCCCTACATGATGTCAACCGACTTAAGGTGAATTTTTTATGACTCGCCTTAAGTCAATCTTTACCGCCTTTACTAATCTTGACACCCCATCCCAGCAAAATAAACCGGGACAGGGTACAAAATCTCGACCCTATTCTTCAGTGGCCTCTGGTGCTTCAGCAGCAACAGGAGCATCTTCAAATGGGTTTGCCTGCTGACGGGCGGCCTCACGTTCTGCCGCCTCGAAAGCTTCTTTCTCTTTACGCGCCACGTGGTAGGCCATTCCGGTACCAGCTGGAATCAAGCGACCCACAATGACGTTTTCTTTCAAGCCACGCAACTCATCGCGCTTGCCCATAATGGCAGCCTCGGTAAGAACGCGGGTGGTTTCCTGGAAGGACGCCGCTGAAATAAACGAATCCGTCGACAACGAGGCTTTAGTAATACCAAGCAAAATGTTGTCGTAGGTCGCTGGCCGTTTGCCGGCAGCTTCCATGCGATCGTTTTCATTCAACAACTCGGCACGCTCAACCTGCTCGCCCGTGATAAACGAGGTATCGCCTGCATCAACGATGTTAATTCGACGCAACATCTGGCGAACAATCACCTCAATGTGTTTGTCGTTAATCTTCACGCCTTGCAAACGATAAACGTCCTGCACTTCGTCTACGACGTAAGTCGCCAAACGCTCGATGCCTTGTAAACGCAAGATATCGTGTGGATCAGCTGGGCCGTCAACAATCATCTCGCCTTTGTTGACGACCTGACCGTCATGCACAAGCACTTGCTTCTCTTTTGGAATCAAGAACTCATTGGCTTCACCGTCGAGGTCTGTAATGACCAAACGTTGCTTGCCCTTCGTATCTTTACCAAAAGAGACTGTACCGGTGATATCGGCCAACATACCAGCATCTTTCGGTGAACGTGCTTCGAACAGTTCTGCAACCCGTGGCAAACCACCGGTAATATCGCGAGTTTTTTGCGATTCTTGTGGAATACGCGCCAAGACTTCACCGACTTGAACTTGTTGCCCGTCGCGCACAGTAATCAATGCACCTACTGGGAAAGAAATGTTCACTGAGTGATCTGTACCCGCGATCTTGACCTCTTCGCCGGTTTCACCAATCAGTTTGATCTGTGGGCGCATCGCAACTTTGCCACCACGCGTTTTAGGCGTAATCACAACGAGCGTTGACAAACCAGTCACGTCATCAACCTGCTTAGCGACGGTACCGCCTTCTTCGATATTTTCGAAGCGCACAGCACCTGCGTACTCAGACACAATCGGACGAGTCAGAGGGTCCCAAGTTGCTAAACGGGCGCCGGCTTTCAGCACATCGCCGTCTTGAACTTGCAACGTTGCACCGTAGGGCACTTTATGACGCTCGCGCTCGCGATCGTTATCGCCGTAAATCACCAACTCGCCAGATCGCGAAATTGCAACGCGCTCTTTCTTAGGATTGGTGACATAGCGCATTGTGCTTGCAAAACGCACCACACCATTTGATTTGGTTTCAACGCCGCTGGCCATGGCCGAACGCGATGCTGCACCACCGATGTGGAACGTGCGCATCGTCAACTGCGTGCCTGGCTCGCCGATTGACTGTGCAGCAATCACACCGACCGCTTCGCCGACGTTCACCAGATAGCCACGACCCAAGTCACGGCCATAGCAATGTGCGCACAGACCATGACGTGTTTCGCATGTCAGTGGTGTACGTACGCGCACTTCGTCAACACCGAGCTTATCGATGTAATCGACGAGGTCTTCATCTAGCAAGGTGCCTTGATGAATAGCGGTCTCTTGCGTATCAGGGTTCACAATATCTACGGCCGCAACGCGACCTAAGATACGCTCACGCAAGGGCTCGATCACTTCACCGCCCTCGACCAACGCTTTCATTGTGTAGCCTTGGGTCGTGCCGCAATCGCTGATGGTAATCACCAAATCTTGCGTCACGTCAACCAGACGACGTGTCAGGTAACCAGAGTTTGCAGTCTTCAGCGCAGTATCAGCCAAGCCTTTACGAGCGCCGTGGGTTGAAATGAAGTACTGAAGCACATTCAGGCCTTCGCGGAAGTTAGCCGTAATTGGGGTTTCAATGATCGAGCCATCAGGCTTAGCCATCAGACCGCGCATACCCGCCAATTGACGAATCTGTGCTGCTGAACCACGCGCACCTGAGTCGGCCATCATGTAAATCGAGTTAAACGACTCTTGACGGACGTTATCACCGTGACGATCCACAACTGGCTCAGTCGCAAGCTGTTCCATCATGGCTTTACCCACTTTGTCACCGGCCTTGCCCCAGATATCCACCACGTTGTTGTAACGCTCTTGTGACGTCACCAAACCTGACGAGTACTGCTTGTCGATTTCTTTGACTTCGCGCGTTGCCTCTGCAAGAATTTCGACCTTAGCGGCTGGGATCAACATATCGCCCATGGCAATCGAAATACCACCGCGCGTTGCAAGGCGGAAACCCGCTTGCATCAGCTTGTCGGCAAAAATCACCGTGTCGCGCAAACCGCAACGACGGAATGATTGGTTGATCAGACGTGAAATTTCTTTCTTTTTCAGCGCACGGTTCAAGACCGAGAAGGGCAGGCCGCGTGGCAGGATTTCAGACAGCATGGCACGACCAACAGTCGTCTCTACGCGCTGAACACCTTCACTCCACTCGTCTTTGCCTTCACGCGTCCACTCAGGCAGACGCACTGTAATACGTGTCTGCAGCGTGACTTCACGATTGTCGTACGCACGATACACCTCGGCCACATCAGCCAAGAACATGCCTTCGCCCTTGCCGTTTGTGCGCTCGCGTGTTGCGTAATACAAACCCAACACGATATCTTGTGAAGGAACGATTGATGGTTCACCATTTGCTGGGAACAAAACGTTGTTCGATGCAAGCATCAATGTGCGCGCTTCGACCTGAGCCTCGAGCGACAGTGGTACGTGAACAGCCATCTGGTCGCCGTCAAAGTCGGCGTTAAATGCAGCGCAAACCAGAGGATGCAGCTGGATGGCTTTGCCCTCAATCAGGATTGGCTCAAACGCCTGAATACCTAAGCGGTGCAGCGTTGGCGCACGGTTCAGCATCACAGGATGTTCGCGAATCACATCTTCGAGAATATCCCAGACAACTGGCTCTTGGCTTTCAACAAGCTTTTTAGCCGCCTTGATTGTGGTGGCCAAACCCATCAACTCTAAACGGTTGAAAATGAATGGCTTAAACAACTCAAGGGCCATCAGTTTGGGCAAGCCGCACTGATGCAGTTTGAGCGTTGGCCCCACCACGATGACTGAACGGCCAGAGTAGTCGACACGCTTACCGAGCAAGTTTTGACGGAAACGACCGCTCTTGCCCTTAATCATGTCAGCAAGCGACTTCAGTTGACGCTTGTTGGCGCCAGTCATCGCTTTACCGCGACGACCGTTATCCAACAGCGAGTCAACAGACTCTTGCAGCATGCGCTTTTCGTTACGCAGGATGATCTCTGGCGCTTTGAGTTCAAGCAGGCGCTTTAAGCGATTGTTGCGGTTGATGACGCGGCGATACAGATCGTTCAGATCTGAGGTCGCGAAACGGCCGCCATCTAGTGGTACCAACGGACGCAAGTCTGGTGGTAACACGGGCAGCACTTCCATCACCATCCACTCTGCCTTGATGCCAGATTTCTGGAAGCCTTCAAGCACTTTCAGGCGCTTTGAGATCTTCTTGATCTTAGCTTCTGAGGATGTGGCAGTCAGTTCAGCGCGCAGTGTTTCAACTTCACGATCAATATCAATCGTGCGCAACAGTTCGCGAACGGCTTCTGCACCCATCAAGGCGCGGAAGTCATCACCATACTCTTCTGTCTTAGCGATGAAGTCGTCGTCAGACATGATCTGACCGCGCTTGAGCGGAGTCATGCCTGCTTCAATCACGCACCATGCTTCAAAGTACAGAACACGTTCGATATCACGCAAGGTCATATCGAGCACCATCCCTAAGCGGGAAGGCAAGCTCTTTAAGAACCAGATGTGTGCAACGGGGCTGGCGAGCTCAATGTGGCCCATGCGTTCGCGACGCACTTTGGCAACAGTGACTTCAACGCCGCACTTCTCGCAAATCACGCCGCGATGTTTCAGACGCTTGTATTTGCCGCACAAGCATTCATAGTCTTTGATTGGGCCAAAGATTTTTGAACAAAACAATCCATCGCGCTCGGGTTTAAACGTGCGGTAATTGATGGTCTCGGGCTTGCGCACTTCACCATAAGACCAAGAACGGATCTTTTCAGGGGAAGCGATGCCAATTTTGATGGCATCAAACTGTTCGTCTTGCGAAACCTGTTTAAAAAGGTCGAGTAGCGCTTTCATTATTTACGCTCCAGATCCATGTCAAGTGCCAAGGAACGAATTTCCTTGACGAGCACGTTAAACGATTCAGGCATGCCTGCATCGATTGTGTGATCACCCTTGACAATGTTTTCGTATACCTTGGTACGGCCCACGATGTCATCGGATTTCACCGTCAACATCTCTTGTAACGTGTACGACGCGCCGTATGCTTCGAGTGCCCAGACTTCCATCTCACCGAAACGCTGACCACCGAACTGAGCTTTACCGCCCAATGGCTGCTGCGTCACCAACGAGTATGGGCCGGTCGAACGTGCATGCATCTTGTCGTCGACCAAATGGTGCAACTTCAGGTAATGCATGTATCCGACTGTGACTGGACGCTCGAACTGCTCGCCAGTACGACCGTCATAGAGCCACGCTTGTGTGCGCGATTCTGTGAGGCCCATGCGCTTGGCAATCTCGTCGGGATAAGCCAACTCGAGCATGTTTGTAATTTCTTGCTCAGTCGCACCGTCAAAGACTGGCGTTGCGAAAGGCACGCCGTTTTTAAGATTTTGTGCAAGCTCAATGACTTCATCATCAGTGAGTTCTTCAATACGTGCGCCTGTGCCCGTGCCGTTGTAGACCTGGTCAAGGTAAGTACGAAGTTTTTTAACTTCAACTTTTTGCTGGTCACGCAACATGTCACCAATGCGATGGCCTAAGCCCTTAGCGGCCCACCCGAGGTGAACTTCAAGAACCTGACCCACGTTCATCCGTGAAGGCACGCCCAGAGGATTCAACACGATGTCGGCAGGTGTACCGTCAGCCATGTGTGGCATATCTTCAACTGGCGTAATGCGTGAAACAACACCTTTGTTACCGTGACGACCAGCCATCTTGTCGCCTGGTTGCAGACGACGCTTAACCGCGAGATAGACCTTAATCATTTTGAGCACGCCTGGTGGCAGCTCATCGCCTTGGGTCAATTTCTTGCGTTTCTCTTCGAAGGCCAGGTCAAACTGATGACGCTTTTGTTCGAGAGATTCTTTAGCTTGCTCGAGCACGACAGCGTGACTTTCGTCAGCAAGACGAATGTCGAACCACTGCCAACGGTCGAGATCAACCAAATATTCTTTGGTCAACACTGCGCCCTTAGCCAACTTACGCGGACCGCCATTGACAATCTTTTTAACCAACATCTTTTCGATACGGTCAAACGTGTCGTTTTCGACAATACGCAACTGATCGTTCAGGTCTTGACGATAGCGACGCAGTTCATCATCAATGATGGCCTGCGCGCGTTTATCACGCACGATCCCTTCGCGAGTAAACACCTGCACGTCAATGACTGTACCGATCATGCCTGAAGGCACGCGCAGCGAAGTATCTTTAACGTCAGAGGCTTTTTCGCCAAAAATTGCGCGAAGCAATTTTTCTTCAGGAGTCAGCTGTGTTTCGCCTTTTGGTGTCACTTTACCCACGAGCACGTCATCAGCACGAACTTCTGCACCGATGTGCACAATGCCTGACTCATCGAGTCGGTTCAATTGTGTCTCAGCCAAATTGCTGATGTCGCGTGTAATTTCTTCAGGACCAAGCTTGGTATCGCGTGCGACAACGGTCAACTCTTCGATATGAATCGAAGTGTAGCGGTCATCTGCAACAACTTTTTCAGAGATCAGAATCGAGTCTTCGAAGTTATAGCCGTTCCAGGGCATGAAGGCGATCAACATATTTTGACCGAGGGCTAACTCGCCCAGGTCTGTTGACGCGCCATCAGCCAACACATCGCCTGCAGCAACCAGATCACCACGACGCACGATTGGGCGTTGGTTGATATTGGTGTTTTGATTTGAGCGTGTGTATTTAATCAGGTTGTAAATATCAACACCGACTTCGCCTGCGACGTTTTCTTCGTCGTTCACCCGAATCACAATACGATCGGCATCAACGTGGTCGACAATGCCACCACGCAATGCTTGAACGGTTGTACCCGAGTCAACAGCAACAGTACGCTCAATGCCGGTACCAACCACTGATTTTTCTGGACGTAAACATGGAACAGCTTGACGCTGCATGTTTGCACCCATCAGCGCACGGTTCGCGTCATCGTGTTCTAAGAATGGAATCAACGATGCCGCAACAGACACAATCTGCGAAGGCGCCACGTCCATGTAATGCACGTTAGCGGGCGCAGTCAGCAAGGTCTCGCCAGCTTGACGACAAGCAACGAGATCATCGGTGAAGCGACCTGTTTCGCTTAGCTCAGCATTTGCCTGGGCAATGATGTAATCGCCTTCGGCAATGGCCGACAAATATTCAATCTGATCCGTGACGCTGCTATCGACCACTTTGCGGTACGGTGTTTCAAGAAACCCGTACTCATTTAAGCGAGCATAAAGCGCCATCGAGTTAATCAGACCGATGTTCGGACCTTCAGGTGTCTCAATCGGGCAAACTCGACCGTAATGAGTTGGGTGCACGTCACGAACTTCAAAGCCTGCACGCTCACGAGTCAAACCGCCGGGTCCTAAGGCTGAAACGCGACGCTTATGCGTGATTTCAGACAAGGGGTTGGTTTGATCCATAAACTGCGACAACTGACTTGAACCAAAGAACTCTTTGATCGCGGCTGAAATCGGCTTTGAATTGATCAAGTCATGCGGCATCAGGTTTTCTGTTTCAGCTTGACCCAAGCGCTCTTTGACTGCGCGCTCGACTCGTACCAAACCTGCGCGGAACTGGTTCTCTGCCAACTCACCGACACACCGCACACGACGATTACCCAAGTGATCGATATCATCGATCTGGCCGCGACCGTTGCGCAGCTCGACGAGGATCTGAATCGCCTTGAGGATGTCGTCATTGGTCAGCGTCATCGCGCCGGTGATGTCATCACCGCGGCCAAGTCGGCTGTTGACTTTCATACGACCGACACGCGACAAATCGTAGGTGTCTTCGCTGTAAAACAAACGCTGGAAGAGTGCTTCGACTGCATCTTCTGTTGGCGGCTCGCCAGGGCGCATCATGCGATAGATCGCGACACGGGCTGCCATCTGGTCAGCGGTCTCGTCTGTACGCAAGGTTTGCGAAATGTAAGGGCCGCAATCAAGGTCGTTGGTGTAAAGCGTTTGGATGTTTGTCACACCGGCAATACGCAGGGCACTCAACACACCTTCGGTGATCTCGTCATTGGCAGACGCGATCAACTCACCCGTGTCCGCATCAACGATATTAGTCGCCAAGACACGTCCGATGAGGAAATCTTCGGGCACAGAGATTCGTTCAATCTTTGCTGCTGCGATATCACGCAAATGCTTGGCATTCACGCGCTTGTCTTTTTCAACAAGCACTTTGCCACTGCGGTCGGTGATGTCAAAACGTGCCATCTCGCCTTTCCAGCGATCGCCCACGAATTCCATCATGGCGCCTTCATCTTGCAGCTCGAACTGATCGAACACGAAGAACTGCGACAAAATGGCTTCGCTTGTCAGACCAATTGCTTTAAGCAAGATCGTGACAGGCATCTTACGACGGCGGTCGACGCGGAAAAACAAAACGTCTTTGGGGTCGAACTCAAAGTCAAGCCACGAACCGCGGTAGGGGATCACGCGAGCCGAAAATAACAGCTTTCCTGAGCTATGCGTTTTGCCGCGATCGTGTTCAAAAAACACGCCGGGTGAACGATGCAACTGAGACACAATGACGCGCTCAGTCCCGTTGATGACAAATGAGCCGGTGCTAGTCATGAGCGGAATTTCGCCCATGTAGACTTCTTGCTCTTTGACTTCTTTGACGGTTGGTTTAGAGATCTCGCGGTCTAGCAACACGAGGCGCACTTTAGCGCGCAACGGGGATGCGTATGTCAGACCACGGAGCTGACATTCTTTCACGTCAAACACGGGTTCGCCTAAGCCGTAGCTGACGAACTCGAGTCGCGCCATATGGTTATGGCTGACGATCGGAAAAATTGAACTAAAGGCCGCTTGCAACCCTTGCTCTTTGCGCGTTGAGGGTGTGACCTCAGCTTGCAGAAAGGTTAGGTATGATTGAAGCTGTGTCGCAAGCAAAAAAGGAACGTCTTGAACGTCCTCACGCTTTGCGAAGCTTTTGCGGATGCGCTTTTTTTCGGTAAACGAGTAAGGCATGAGCACTCCGACTCGAGGTTACAAAGGGCCGTCAACCACGGCCCGGGGTAAAACAAAGAAAATTCTGGTACTACAAACGACTTCAGAAAACCCGACTATCAGTCGAACTACAGTGCTACTTACGCAACAACCCCGAATTTAAGAGGGGTTTTCTGAAGACGCGAATGCCCGGGAAGGCTATTAGACATTCCCGGGCGACTAGCAAAAAGGCTTACTTCAATTCGGCCTTAGCACCAGCTTCTTCAAGCTTCTTCTTGGCAGCTTCAGCGTCAGCTTTAGCAATGCCTTCTTTCACTGGCTTTGGTGCACCATCAACCAGGTCTTTTGCTTCTTTCAAGCCAAGACCAGTGATTTCGCGAACAGCTTTAATGACGCTCACTTTGTTTGCGCCAACTTCTGTCAGGTTCACGGTGAACTCTGTTTGCTCTTCAGCAGCAGCAGCACCACCAGCGGCAGCAGGTGCAGCAACTGCAACAGCAGCAGCAGCAGCAGACACGCCGAACTTCTCTTCCATTTCTTTGATCAACTCTGACAACTCGAGCACGGTCATGCTAGAGATTGCGTCGAGGATTTCAGCTTTAGTAGCCATTTGTAGAACTCCAGATTAAATAAAGTTTGCCAGGGATTGGGTATCGCTTGTCGTTCAATGAAGTTTCAGCTCACCGCAATTAAGCGGCTTGCTTTTGATCGCGCACGGCCGCTAAGCCACGCACGAACTTGGTTGGAACTTCGTTGAGAGTACGTACAAATTGCGCGATCGGCGCCTGCATGGTTCCAAGCAATTTCGATAACAACTCGTCGCGTGACGGCATCGTGGCCAAGGCCTTGACACCATTGACATCAAGAACGCTGTTGGGCAATGCCCCAGCTTTGATGGCTAGCTTTTCGTTGGTTTTCGCAAACTCTGAAAGAACTTTTGCAGCAGCAACTGGATCGGCACTGATCGCATAAATCAGCGGACCAACCAGCTTTGTTGATAACGCCTCGAAAGGTGTACCAACAATTGCTTTGCGTGCCAGCGAGTTTTTGAGGACTCGCAAATACACGCCCGTCGCACGCGCATTTTTGCGCAGTACGGTGACAGAGGCGACGTCCAGACCACGGTACTCTGCAACCACAATCGACTGTGCCGTCGCGACTTGCGTCGTGACGTCTTCGATTACAACTGCCTTCTCTTTACGATTGAGACTCACGGTTTGAACACTCCATCAAAAGATGCGGGGGAAAAATTCCCTTTGCATCAACCGAATGCGGCGAACCTGGTCGAGTTCTTAAAAGAAATCTTCCGTGGACGCCGTCTGCGCTGGATCTAGAAACATCCTAGTATTAAGCCCACACTTTTGGATAAAGAAACTTTATCGCAACCGTGTGTGCTCCAACGGTCTTTGACAGCAGCACTCAGACAAGTCTGAGTACGGCCCAAAGTCTGTACTAAATAACGGCAACTTACTGCGCTGTAGCCGTCAAAGATGAAACCTCTACGCGTGCACCGCCACCCATTGTGGACGACACTGCAATCTTGCGCAGATAAATACCTTTTGAAGCCGTTGGGCGTGCTTTGTTTAAAGCATCCACTAAGGCTGCCAGGTTTGAGCGCAATTGCTCAACACCAAATGAAGCGCGACCAATGGTGGCATGAATGATGCCGGCTTTATCGGTACGGTATTGAACCTGACCCGCTTTAGCGTTTTTAACCGCTTGGGCGACATCGGGTGTCACTGTGCCAACTTTTGGGTTTGGCATCAAGCCACGCGGGCCGAGAATTTGACCCAAGGTACCGACGATACGCATCGTGTCAGGTGAGGCAATGACGACGTCAAAGTTAAACGTGCCACCCTTGATTTGTTCAGCAAGGTCTTCCATGCCGACGATATCTGCGCCAGCGGCTTTAGCTTGCTCGGCCTTATCGCCTTGTGCAAACACAGCAACGCGCACTGACTTACCAGTACCTTCTGGCAAGACTACTGAACCGCGAACCAGTTGGTCTGATTTTTTAGGATCAATGCCAAGCTGAACCGCAATATCGATTGATTCGTCAAACTTTGCTGTGGCGCACTCTTTAACAAGGGTGATCGCTTCAGTGACGGGATACATTTTTTCGCGGTCGATTTTTTGGGCGACCAATGCCATGCGCTTTGAAGTTTTAGCCATGATTAGACTCCCTCTACCGTGATGCCCATACTGCGGGCGCTACCAGCGATGGTGCGTACAGCGGCATCCAAATCGGCGGCGGTTAAGTCAGGTGCTTTTGCTTTGGCGATTTCTTCAGCCTGAGCGCGGGTAAGCTTGCCTACCTTGTCGGTATGCGGACGCGGTGATCCTTTTTGAATCCCAGCAGCTTTCTTGATCAGAATTGACGCGGGTGGCGTCTTCATGATGAAGGTGAAGCTCTTGTCGGCAAACGCTGTGATCACAACCGGAATTGGCAGACCAGGCTCTAGACCTTGTGTCTTGGCGTTAAACGCCTTGCAGAATTCCATAATGTTCAAACCGCGTTGACCCAATGCTGGACCAATCGGTGGTGACGGATTGGCCTTACCAGCTGGTACTTGCAGCTTGATGAAGCCGACGATTTTTTTCGCCATGCTGTGCTCCTTACGGGTTCAAACGCCTACACCAATTGGTGCTGAGCTCCCCGGGGTTGATGAATTAATACTAGCTTGTAACTAAAAAAATTTAACTGAAAACTTTACTGAAAACCTAACTAAAAAACTTTGCCGGCACTCACTAAGTAGCCCCAGCGCGTCAAGACGCTCAAGTTTTTTCGACCTGACTGAAATCAAGCTCGACTGGCGTGGAGCGCCCAAAAATAGCAACCGATACCCGTACTTTGCTCTTCTCGTAGTTCACTTCTTCGACGTTGCCGTTGAAGTCAGCAAACGGACCATCTTTAACCCGAACCATTTCACCCACTTCAAACAATACTTTTGGACGTGGCTTCTCGATCCCTTCTTCCATCTGAGAAAGAATTTTTGCTACTTCTTTTTCCGAAATAGGGGTGGGACGATTTCCAGATCCGCCTAAAAATCCTGTGACACGTGGCGTGTTTTTAATGACATGCCAACTTTCGTCGGTGAGGTCCATCTCAACCAAGACATAGCCTGGGAAAATACGACGCTCAGAAATTGATTTCTGACCACCCTTTGATTCAACGACTTCTTCTGAGGGCACAAGAACTTGCCCAAAAAGGTGCTGTAAACCAGCCCGCTCAATTCTTTCAAGCATGGCTTTATGAACACTTTTTTCCATGCCGGAATAGACATGAACGACATACCAACGTTTACTCATGGATCGTCCTTGTTATTTCCAGCCAAGCAGCACAGCAAACAGCAGCCACTCAACCAACTTGTCTAACACCCAGAGAAACAAACCCATGATCGCAACAAACGCAAACACGATACCAGTCATCTGTAGCGTTTCTTTGCGCGTGGGCCATGAAACACGCTTGACTTCGTTATATGACTCGTGCGCGAAAGCAACCGTACGACGCCCTGGTTCGCTCATCCAAGCAATCACTGCAGCGAGCACAAGGCTACCCACAAAAATTGCTACCCGAGCAACGGTGGGTAATTTTGACTCGAGCACTGAGAAACTAACAATACCAGCGATGATGACGAACACAGCCAAACCCAATTTGAGTTTGTCAGTGACGCTTGTTACGTTCTCGATCGATGTGTTCGACATATTCAGCGCTTAAGCACAAAAAGTGTGCTGTCCGCAATTTTGTTTTTTGGCTGTGGCAGGGGCAGAGAGCCTCGAACTCCCAACCTTCGGTTTTGGAGACCGACGCTCTGCCAATTGAGCTATGCCCCTAGACCTGCACTACTAAAAAGACAGGTGCCTTTCGGCACCCGTCCGACTTTTTACTTCAAGATTTTTGCAACGACGCCGGCGCCAACAGTACGGCCACCTTCGCGGATTGCAAAACGCAAGCCTTCTTCCATAGCGATCGGTGCCAAGAGCTTGATCGTCATCGAAACGTTGTCACCTGGCAAGACCATTTCTTTGTCTGCTGGCAACTCGATCGTGCCGGTCACGTCTGTCG
>CALFXX010000017.1 GCA_937952975.1 uncultured Alcaligenaceae bacterium | reverse complement strand
CTGCATCCTGGCATCAAGCCGAGGCCTTTTATGCGGCCAGCCATGGATGAGCAGGCCGAGAATTCACTCAAAGCGATGATTCAATATCTGCAAAAGAGAATTCCGAAAGAGTTGCAAAAGGCCGGCGTATGAGTGCGGAGTTGATCGTTCATTCTTTACTCGAGAGCCCGAGCATTGTTGCCCTGGTGGGCGACAGACGCGCACTCGCGCAATTGCCGCAGGGCTCTGCTATGCCCGCACTTGTCTACAAAGTGGTTGATGTAATACCAAGCCCAAACGTTTCTTATCAAGTAGGGTCGCAGCGCTCGATAGCTCGAGTTCAGTTCAATCCTCTGGCAACATCGATTGCGATGGTTCAAACCATCCATGCAGTGATTAAAAAAGAGTTAGATTTTTTACATCACGTTAAGGTGGCCGAGAATCTGTTGGTCTCGTGTCGATTCGCCTTGCATGGGCCAGTTGATAAAGATAACGAGACGGGGCTTTGGACGCAGCCTTATGACTATCTGCTTCAGTTTTCGGAGTGAGCGAGCACAAGTATCTCTGCAGTATTTTCAATAAAGAGTTTTAAGTCGCAGTATCAAATTTCTCCCGCTTAGGCGGGATTTTATTTTTATAGGAGCTCAATATGTCAGGAGTACGCACCAGTGCCGGTACCACACTAAAAGTGTCTGCCGCAAAACCAGTAACCTTTGATGCCGCAGGGTACAGCGCCCTGCAGTCTGAAATCGTAGGCGAGATTACCGACTTGGGTGAGTTCGGGCGCGAGTTCTCGCTAGTTACGCATCAGCCCGTAGGCTCGCGTGGCACTCAAAAGTTCAAGGGCTCGTTTAATGAGGGCTCAATGTCGCTGTCTCTTGGGTTGGATATGTCCGACAAAGGCCAGCTTCTCATGAAGGCGGCAAGTCTTTCTGACGCTGATTACTCCTTTACGGTGACCACTCAGAATGGCGCGCAATTCTTTTTTCAGGGCAAGGTGATGTCTTGGAAAGTGAATATTGGTTCAGTCGATCAGATCACAACTGCCTCGGCCACGCTTGAGCTTACGAGTTCACCGACCGGCGTTGGTATTGTTGAAAGCCCTGCAGCGAATAGCTAACCCTAACCCGGCGACAAACCCGCGCCGCGGATCGTAGCGGTGCTTCTAACTGAGACTTAAGGATTTAAAAGTGTTTGATATTTCAAAACTGGCAGTCAGCCCAACTTCCATAATCAACTTAGAGGACACGGAGGGCGATCAACTCGTTAATGAAAAGGGCGAACCGATCTCGATCACCGTGTTTGGTCCGGGCTCCAAGCAGTACCAAAAGGCGCAGGCCGTGCGCAATCGGGCCATCCTCGAATGCGTTCGTAAGGGGGGCAAAAAGATGCGCGATGACGATCAGCGCGAAATGGACGCTGAATTTTTGTCTGCCTGCACAGCGTCTTTCAATGGCTTTGCTTACAAAGACTTGACGGGTGCCGAGATGTTCAAAGCGGTTTATCTCGATGCGTCGATCGGTTTCATCGCTGAGCAGGTCAACAAGGCAATTGGTGACTGGGCAAATTTTACGAAACGGTCAGCCAAGAGCTGATCCTGTACGCGCGTCAGCTAGGCTGGTTTCATTCTGTTCCAAAAATTAGCCCAAAGACGGGCTCTGTGAATCAACGGCCGGTCAATGCCGCGCCTATTTCTAGGCTTGAGTCGCTTCAGGCTAACGGGGGGACCCCACTGTTCCCAGAAGTGGCTCGTGGTGAATACCTCCTTGCACACTGGTTTGAATTGGGTTTGACCGCTACCAGTGGCATGGGCCTGTGTCCGCTTAGCTTTCAAGAGATCAAAGCCTTTAGCCAAAGCCTCGGGGTCGAACTCCTTTCCTGGGAGTCGGTCACCCTGCGGCGAATGTCAGCCGAGTACCTCATGCAGTTAAGCGCAGGTGAAACGCCTGAGTGTCTACCACCCTATGGTGATCCAGTGAATCAGTTTGATCGTGAAATCGTGGAAAAGAAAATCTCGTTAGCGTTTCGAGCGCTGATTTCTGCAAGGGTTAGTTGATGGCTGCTGTTGGACAACTCACGATTGAGATGGCTGCAAACGTTGCACGGCTGCGCACAGACATGGAGTCTGCACGCAAGACGGTGCACGGTACGATGGATAGCATCAGTAAATCAGCGGCCACGGCCATGAAAGCACTAGGTGCTTTGGGGCTCGCTGTTGCCGCCGTTTCTGCGATTAAAGGGTTTGCGAGTTTCGTTCAGGGCGCGATCGAGGCTGCCGACCAAGCGCACAAGCTTGGGCAAAAGACCGGTATTGCTACCTCTCAGGTGGCGGGACTGCAACTGGCCTTCAGGCAAGGCGGGGTTGAGGCGCAAAGCATGCAAAGTGCGCTCGCTAAGCTGTCTATTGGTGTACTCAATGGCAACTCCGCCCTTAAAGCGATGGGTATTCAGACCCGAGATGCTCACGGTGAGTTGAAATCTACTCGCGAGATACTTGGTCAGGTGGCCGAGAGGTTTGAAGGCTACTCGGATGGGGTGGCCAAGACGGCACTCGCCGTAGAGTTGTTTGGTAAGTCTGGCGCTGATTTGATCCCGGTCTTAAATGGTGGCGCGACCGGGTTAGACGAGTACGACCGGATGGCTGCAAAGCTCGGTCTGACTATTAGTGAGCAGACGGGTAAAAGCGCCGCTGCCTTTAATGACACGATCGATTTGATGGGGCAGGGTCTCACGGGTATTGGTTCACGTATTGCCGCGCAGCTATTGCCCACGCTTGAGTCTCTCGCTGGTAAGTTTTTTGAATCAATGACGGAAGGCGATCGCCTCAAAACAGTTTCAGACGTTCTGTCTGGCACCTTGAAAGGGCTTTACGCCGTTGCGCTCATCACAGCGGACGGCTTCAACATCTTGGGGACGTATTTCGGGGGCTACGCCAAAGCCTTTGGAGAGTTTGCTTCAGGCAATTTCTCCGCCGCTTGGGCTGCGATCGGTGAGACCGGCGATAAGGTTGTCGCAATCGGTAAGAAATCAGTGTTGGATTTGACGGCAGTCTTTAAAGACGCAGGCGATCAGACCGTTGCGACTTTGGCCAGAGTTGCGGCAGGCGCGAAGAACACGACGCCAGAAATTGGAGCGTTAGCAGAATCGGCCAGGCAGTCAGCACTCGCGTACGACAAAATGCTGAAGTCAGCCGATGCGCTGCTTGCCTCGCTAAAGTTTGAAGCGCAGGCACTTGGCATGAGTAATGTTGAGAAAGAAACCGCCGTAGCTTTGCAAAAGCTACTGAACACGGGGCTAAAAGAAGGGACGGCTGAATATAAAAAATACGCAGAAGCGGTTGTGTTTGCTGTGCTTGAAAAAGAGCAAATGCAAAAACTCGTTGAGCTTCGTAAAAAGGATTTAGAGGACCGTAAGCGAGCCGAAGAAAAAGCGCTCGCTGACCGCCTGAAGCGGGAGAAAGACTTTGCAGACGAGGTCAAGACCATTAATAACCAGATTGGCCAATCGCTGACTGATGCGTTGATGTCCGGTGGGCTCACGGCGCGAGACTTTCTCATCAATATGTTCAAGACGATGGTGTTGCGTCCGCTCTTGCAGCCGGTCATGGCAGGTGTAGTGGGGATGTTTACTTCGGGTGCAGCGAGTGCCCTGGGCTCAGCGGGCGCCGAAGGTGCAACCGGCGGCTCCATTACGGGTTCACTGGGTTTGTTAGGTGCGGCAAGTTCACTTAAAAGTGCCTACGGGATGCTGTCGGGAGGGTTTGCAGGTTTGAGCAAAACGGTTTCAGAGTTTGCGACTAGTGCGGGCGCATGGTTACAGAATGGTGCCGAGGCCGGCAGCCTGATGCGCGGTGCAGGTGTCTCACTGGCTGAGTCAGCAAGCTCACTTGGCTCTGCAGCCTCGGCACTTTCTGGTGCAGCGGCAGGCTTTGGCCTTGGCATGTTGATCTCTGGTGACAAAGCATTGGTGGGTGGCAAGTCAATGTACACAGTAGGCGGGGGTGTAGCCGCGGGTGCAGCAATTGGCTCTGTTATTCCCGTTATTGGCACCGCGGTTGGTGCGCTGGTGGGGGGAATTGTCGGCGGCCTCGCTAATCAGTTTGGTAAGGGCCCTAAAAAAACCACAGATGCAGGGCTCGTTGGTAGCCTAAGTGCGAACGGTGCAAGCGTTTCAACCTATCGAGACTGGCAACAGAAGGGCGGTTGGTTCAGTAAAGGTGGGCGCGGCTCCGCCTTTTCTGCTGCAGATAGCAAACTTACCCGCCACCTAGATCAGTCAATCGCTGCCTCAGCGGTTGCCGTCAAAAACTACGCTGAGGTTTTGGGGTTACCGGCCCGAGGTATCGCTGAATTCACGTTGCAGATCAAACGTAGTCTTAAGGATTTAAGCCCCGATACGGCAGCCAAAGCCATCGAAAAACTCTTGGCGGCCTATGGCAACGGTCTGGCAGCGGCCGTTACGCCAGAGATTGGCCCCTTTCAGCGCGCAGGTGAAGAGGCAGGTGCTACGCTCTCAAGGCTCGGGCTCAGTCTTAAAACAGTGAATCAAGTTTTTGATACGCTGAACATTACGTTGATGGAGACCTCGTTACACAGCGCGGATGCCTCAAGCAAGCTGATCGATATGTTTGGCAGCGTAGATGCCTTCCTGAAATCGACTGATTATTACTATCAGAATTTTTATACCGAGCAGGAGCGCGCAACTAAGACGACCGAACAGCTGACCAAGGTGTTTTCGCAACTGGGGTTAACGCTTCCCGCGACAAACGCAGCGTTTAGGTCGATGGTTGAAGCGGCGAGGGCGGCCGGCAATGATGGCTTGTTTTCAACGCTCATCAAACTGGCACCGACTTTCAATGAGCTACAAGTTTCACTTGCAAATATCGCAACGGCGTCCGCCCAGGCTACTGCCGTAATTTCTGGCTCTGGCCATGCGCTTAGCAAGTCGGCAGACAGAGCTTTAAAGAGAGCACAGGATTCAGCGCAAGCCCTCGCGGACTCCTCGGTACGAGCCACGGCGCACGCTATTGAGCAAGCAATGTCGGATGCCAGCAAAGCGGTGGACGCTACTTTCGGTATGGTGAAGGTGGCGATTGATCACGAACTCAAAGCAACCCTGGCAATCATTGATCAGCAAAAAGCACTTGCGACGGCTTCAAAACAGCTTGCACAAGACAGCCTCTCGTCTTTGAAATCGATTTTTAGTTATCTCAAAGATCAGATTGCGAGCATTTTGCAAAACGTAGCACCTGTTGAATCGGTGGCACAAGCTAACGCGTTTTTGCGCGAAGCACTAAGAATTGCGAAAACGACAGGAGGCCTGCCTGAGCAGACTGCACTTTCTGAGGCAGTGTCGGCTGCTCGAACAGGCCTTTCCTCAGAGAATTTCGCGACGGCCCTGGAAATGAAGCGCGGCAACCTTCGCCTAGCTGCAGATTTGAGGGTGTTGCAAGACCTCGCAGGCGAGCAGCAATCGGTGGCAGAGTCGCAGCTCGAGCTTGCAACAAACCAGTTAGCCTCGCTTGACGCTCAGGCGGAAACCGCTCAAGCGTATTACGCAAACCATTTGCAGTTGGCGCAACACCAGGTCAATGAGCTACGCGGTATTAACAACTCGGTTCTGACGGTGGCTGACGCGATGAGCTATCTGGGCGCTGCGCTTAATACTTCGCGGACGGTAGCAAGTGCCTCCGTGTCTAGTGGATCGAACCTTACCGCGCAGATTATGCAAATGTATTTAGAGTTCCTGGGCCGAACGCCTGAGGCAGCGGGTCTGCAGAACTGGTTGAACAGCGGACGTGATGCGGCAGGCATTCGCGAGGGGATTGTGAATTCTGACGAGTACAGGGCGCGCCATGGCGGTATCCCCGCCTATGCAAACGGCGGTGCCTACCCAGGTGGCTTAGCCCTAGTTGGTGAACAAGGCCCTGAGTTGATTAATTTTGCACGCCCGGGTCAGGTTTATACGGCAGGTCAGACGGCAGGCATCCTTGGCGGTGGCACTGAAGTTGCAGAGGAGATCCGCGGTCTCCGGCAGGAGTGCCAGGTGCAGGCGAGAGCAATGGTGCAAATGCAAAACAGAATGACCAGATTGCTTGAGCGCTGGGATGGCTCGGGTATGCCCGAAACGCGCGAGGTGTCTGCATGAGTGCTCATGCAAACGCGATGGTGATCGTTAATCCGTTAAAAATCACCGCTTCGATGCTCACGCACTCGAATGTTGCA
>CALFXX010000016.1 GCA_937952975.1 uncultured Alcaligenaceae bacterium | reverse complement strand
TGCCGTCAGGGAAAATCACATGGTCAACCTGTGGCTTGATTTCTTCCCACTTAAGGTTTTCGATACCGACGACATCAATTTCGTTATCGAAGTGACCGATGTTGCAAACGATTGCCTGGTCTTTCATGCGGTCCATATGGGCACGCGTGATGACGTTGTAGTTACCTGTGGCGGTCACGAAGATGTCAGCCTTGTCGGCGGCTTCTTCCATGGTGACCACTTTAAAGCCTTCCATCGCGGCTTGCAGTGCGCAGATCGGATCGATTTCAGTGACCCAAACTTGAGCGCGCAGCGCGGCCAAGGCTTGAGCCGAGCCCTTACCCACATCACCGTAGCCTGCGACCACAGCAATCTTGCCCGCAATCATGACGTCGGTTGCGCGCTTAATCGCATCAACCAACGATTCACGGCAGCCATACAGATTGTCAAACTTTGACTTGGTGACCGAGTCATTGACATTAATCGCAGCAAAGGCAAGTTCGCCTTTCTTTGACATTTGATACAAACGCAACACACCTGTAGTGGTCTCTTCGGTCACGCCCTTGATTTGAGCCAAACGAGTTGAGTACCATTTTGGATCGCGCTTGATCGTTGCTTTGATGGCAGCAAACAACACCACTTCTTCTTCAGAGGTTGGGTTGTTCAACACAGACAGGTCTGACTCAGCCTTGGTGCCCAGATGCAACAACAGAGTCGCGTCACCGCCATCATCCAAGATCATGTTGGCTTGGTGCTCGCCTGGCCATTCAAAAATCTTGTGGGTGTATTCCCAGTACTCAACCAAGGTTTCACCTTTTTTGGCAAACACTGGCGTGCCAACCGCTGCAATTGCCGCAGCAGCATGATCTTGGGTTGAAAAAATATTGCACGACGCCCAGCGCACTTCGGCACCCAGTGCTTGCAGTGTTTCGATGAGCACGGCCGTTTGAATCGTCATGTGCAGGCTGCCTGTAATACGGGCACCTTTCAACGGTTTCGTTTTACTGAACTCTTGGCGCGTGGCCATCAGGCCTGGCATTTCAGTTTCAGCGATCTGGATTTCGCGGCGGCCCCACTCAGCAAGTGAGAGGTCAGCAACGTAGAAGTCAGTGAATTTTGTTTGTGTAGCAACAGTCATAGCAAGAAGGCTCCGGTGAGCCTGCTCAGCAATGCGATGTTGGGGTGAAATTGAGCACCACCTCAATCGCTGTCTGGCAGGATTGGGTGAGCGCCGTTAAGGTTGGCAAACGCACCAACTGTAACGTGGAAGCTTATGAGCCTGGCGGATCGGCAAACTGCAGCGGATCCGTCGCAACGCTCCTCAAAAGCCGTGTGATTGTAGCGCGTTTATTTTGCACTTGCAGCAAAATATTAGACCAGAACCGCTTTACAGCGAGGGGTCTTTGCCTAAAATCAGCCTACAACCCTTTGCACTAAAAGGATTTTTTACTTCATGGGGCATAGCCTTGACCGCTCGGACAAGCACGGCGCTCGGAGAGACACTACGTTCGGATTTGGCTCCTGGGCTGACTGCTTGACTAGGGGTGTTGCGCCGGTTTGCCCAGCTCAATTTACGTATTTGGTGACGTACACTGCTGCCGCAAACAGGCTTGGCAACAAGCCTGCTAGCAGTGCCATGATGCGCCACGTGAGCTTGCTCATTTCGCTGTGCAAGGTTGTTTCGACCCTAGCAATTGAGGCTGACATACGCGTTTCTAGGCAGGCCAGATCCTCGCGTGTTGCGAGGGTTGGGATGATCGCTTCTAAGCGAGTGAGTCGTGTTTCCATGACTCAATTTTAAAAGCCTTACGACCTCGTTAGCAATACGTATTACTTGTTTAGTGTGTAACTAAATGCTACTGCCCGAGGCCTCATATCGGCTTGCCTTCGCCAGCAACATGGTGCTAGGCGCTTGCTAAGCGCGCCACCGCACCACGCCATAACATTAGCCCTTCGGCGGCATATGCAGCGCTACGATATCGTTCGCTGGATCGCCATGAAACGGGTAACGTTCTCGCACCAGTGGGTCGTGTCCGGGCACGATATGCTGGGGCGAGTCGGCCGCTTCTCGCAAAATACCGTAACCATCCAGCATCTCACCCAAATGAAACACAATTGGAAACGGTGAAGGTTTTTCCATATTTTCGTAGTAATGGCTTGCATCTGAAGCCAACACGACCCAACCTCGCGCGGTGTGCACACGCAACGATTGCAGGCCCTTTGTATGGCCACCGATCTTCATGAGCTCGATTCCAGGGAACAGCGTTTCGCGACCGTTATGAAAGACCACTCGGTCAGCATAAACGCGGCGAACCAGCGTCACAACATCCTCGATGTCATAAGCATGCCTAAACAAACCTTGGCACATATGCCGCCCACAGGCGTAATCCATTTCGCCGTCTTGTATATGAAACTTGGCGTTGGGTAACAAGCCAATATTGCCCGCATGGTCGTAATGCAAGTGAGTGATCACAACGTCTTGAACATCTTCTGGGGCAACACCTAATAACGCCAGCGAACCCACGGGGCAGCGCGTTAGCGTACGGCCTCGTTGTTTCGCCTGCTCGGCGTTAAACCCGGTATCCACCATGATGGTTCTACCGTCGCCGCGAATCAGCCAAACGAAATAATCCATCGGCATGGGTTCGTCGTGGGGGTCGTGGGTGATGAAGTTTTCGCGACGCGTACGCTTAGGCATGGTGGCGTAACGCAAGGCAAAAATTTCGTAATGAGGTAGTGTCATGATGTCTCCGGATACCGTTTTAGTCGGCTTGATGTCGTTTTATACAGTTTATAGGTCATTCTGCGAGTTGCCTATGGTGCTTGTCAAGCCTGCTGGCCCACGCCTCACTTGACACGAGTAAAGCCAAACACAGACAATCAGACTCGATTGAATCTACTTTTAAAAAAGGCACGTCAAACATGAGCGCTCAACCAACCATTGGTTTTGTCGGTGTAGGTAGTATGGGATGGCCAATGGCCGCGTTATTGCACAAAGCCGGCTACCCACTTCAAATTGTTGACGCTTCAGCCGAACGCGCCCAAGCCTTTTGCAAAGAGATCGGTGGCACCGTCGCTGCCTCAAATCGCGCGCTAGCCGCTGCGTCGGACATCATCATCACCATCTTGCCCACAAGCGCCATCGTTGAGGCCGTGCTCAATGGCCCAGAAGGCATCCTGGCTGGCCTGCGCCCCGACGCCGTCATTGTCGAAATGAGTTCTGGCGTGCCCACCATCACCCGCGCGCTGGCTGAACAGGTCGCTGCGGCCAAAGGTCATTTGGTTGATGCGCCCGTGTCGGGCGGTGTGCCACGCGCCAAAACAGGTGAGTTGGCCATTATGTTCGGTGGCAGCGCAGCCTTGCTTGAGCGTGTGCGTCCGGTGTTGTCCTGTATGGGCACTTCGATTACCCCAACCGGTGATGTCGGCTCGGCTCACGCCATGAAAGCGCTCAACAATCTGGTCTCTGCGGGTGGATTTTTGATCGGGGTTGAGGCTTTGCTAATCGGCAAGCGTTTTGGCTTGGATCCTGCTGCGATGGTTGACGTCTTGAACTCGTCAACCGGCATGAACAACTCAACGCAGAAAAAATTCAAGCAATTTGTCTTGTCAGGTCAGTACAACGCGGGTTTTGGCCTAGACTTGATGGTCAAAGACTTGAGCATCGCGTTAGGGATTGGCAAAGATACCAATACACCAACGCCTTTTGCCGCGCTTTGCCGCGAGTTGTGGGCGGCCTCGGCTGCGATGCTCGGGCCTGGTCAGGATCACACGGCTGTGGCCAAGATGTCTGAAAAGCTTGCTGGGACTGTGTTGTCTGATAAGTAGATTGTTCGCGGAGAGTATGGCTTTTGGCGAATGGCTTTGATTCTTTGCTTGCGCCAGGCCAGACTCTACGCACCTAAATTGTGCTGAGCAAATTTAGGTGTCTCCGGTCTGTCCTTGGGGGTTGCGTTGACGTAAGATTTTTACGTCGTGCCGGGGCGCCTTGGGTAGCCTTCGGCACGGATTCTGACCCACACGGCTTGTTTTTCGGCGTCGTCCATAAAGACCCAGTTCGAGACTTCCATAACGGTGCGACCGCACCCGCGGCAGATGTCGTCAAAGAGTGTTGAACAAACAGCCACGCAGGGTGAATCTGCTGCGCCGGGCTGGCCCACTTCGGGGTTTGTTCCGGCGCTTGGGCTGAGGTCTGTTTTTTGAGTCGGTGAAGTCATCGGCGCAGCATAGCATCGCGATCCCACTCACGTAAAAATGCCCCTACACAGATCTCTCTGTGCGGGGGCATTTTTGCCAGTTTGAACATTGATCAAACTGAAACAATGGTGGCCTGTTCAGCCACCAAACTCTTACTGGCCAGCAGCTTTTTTCAACACTGCTGCTTTGTCGGTAGCTTCCCAGGTGAACTCGGGCTCGTTACGGCCAAAGTGACCATAGGCTGCTGTCTTGGTATAGATCGGGCGCAACAAATCGAGCATATTGACGATGCCTTTTGGACGCAGGTCAAAGTGTTCGCGCACCAACAAGGCCAACGCGTCATCCGAAATCACGCCAGTGCCTTCGGTATAGACGGTGATATTGATTGGCTCTGCCACACCAATTGCGTAACTCACTTGTACCTGGCACTGCGTTGCCAAACCAGCGGCTACGATGTTTTTAGCCACATAACGGGCTGCGTAGGCTGCCGAGCGATCGACCTTTGAGGGGTCTTTGCCCGAAAACGCGCCACCACCGTGGGGGCAAGCGCCACCGTAGGTGTCAACGATGATTTTGCGACCTGTCAGGCCGCAATCGCCCTGGGGGCCGCCGATCACGAAACGACCGGTTGGGTTGACCAAGAACTTGGTCTTAGGGGTCAACAACTCTGCCGGAAAGCTTGGGCGAATGATGTGTTCGATCACTGACGCTTTGATTTCGTCGAGCGTGATTTCAGGCGCATGCTGTGTCGACAAGACAACGGTGTCGACTTCAACGGGCTTGCCATTGACATATCGAAAGGTGACTTGCGATTTTGCATCAGGGCGCAGCCAGGGCAGGCGACCGTCTTTACGCAACTCGCTTTGACGTTGCACTAAGCGATGTGCGTACCAGATTGGTGCAGGCATCAAATCAGGGGTTTCATTGCAGGCATAACCAAACATCAAACCCTGGTCTCCGGCGCCTTGATTCAGGTAGTCGTCAGAGGCGCGATCAACACCCTGAGCGATATCAGGCGATTGCTTGTCGTAGGCCACCAAGACCGCGCAGCCTTTGTAATCGATGCCGTAATCGGTGTTGTCGTAACCGATACGCTTAATGGTGTCACGTGCGACCTGGATGTAATCCACGTTGGCAGTTGTGGTGATTTCACCGGCCAACACCACCAAGCCGGTGTTGCACAGCGTTTCAGCCGCGACACGTGCATGGGGATCCTGGGTAAAAATGGCGTCGAGGATCGAATCAGACACCTGATCGGCAACCTTATCTGGATGGCCTTCAGATACAGACTCAGAGGTAAAGAGGAAGTCGTTAGATTTAGTAGACATGCTCACGTCCTTTACTGGCAAAGCCAGGGGTGGGTTAAGGAGGTGCGTTGCACCCCTGTACCTTCACCGATGAAGACGTTGGACTGGGCGCGACGCTTTAGCAGAATTATTTTTTTGTCGGCCAGACATTTCAGTCTTGACCCAACTCAGTCGCTCCGCAAGTTGTCGGTTAACTCAGCGACTGTTGCAATTTTATGCCAATTTAGTGAATTATGGCGAATCCCCTACGCTCTGACAGGGTGAATAAGGGATAATGACAACATGAAATGGAACTTCACCAAAATGCACGGGGCGGGCAACGACTTTGTCATGCTCGATGGGGTCAGACAAGCGATTGACATGACGCCAGAACGGGCTCGGGCGCTTGCACATCGACAATTTGGCGTGGGCTGTGACCAAATTTTATTGGTCGACACCCCGCTGCACCCCGAGGCCGACTTTCGCTATCGTATCTTTAACGCAGATGGCAGTGAGGTCGAACATTGCGGCAATGGGACGCGTTGCTTTGTGCGCTTTGTGCACGAACAAAAACTATCGTCGCGTAATCCCCTGCGAGCCGAGATCGCAACTGGGCTCATTAGTCTAGACGAGCTACCGAATGGCGATGTGACCTCCGAGATGGGGCAAACGCGGTTTTCCGCAGCCGATCTGCCCTTTGATATCGAAGGCCTTCCTACAAAAACGCAAGGTCAAGACACGCTTTATGGGGTTGAGCTTGCCACCACCCCACCACAGACCGTTTGGCTGTCTGCAGTGGTCATTTCAAATCCTCATGCCGTGCAGGTTGTCAGTGATGTCCAAGCCGCCCCTGTGGGTTTGCTTGGCCCCCTGATCGAATCGCACCCTAGGTTTGCACGCCGCGTCAATGCAGGGTTTATGCAAATCGTTGATCCCCACACAATTTATTTGCGTGTTTACGAACGCGGGGCCGGTGAAACATTGGCCTGTGGCACGGGTGCCTGTGCAGCTGTCGCTGCAGGGATTCGGCGTGGGTTACTTGAATCTCCAGTGCGCGTGCGTACGCACGGCGGTTGGCTCAGTGTGGCTTGGGACGGCGCCCACTTGCGCATGACCGGCCCGGCCACCACGGTTTTTTCCGGCAGCATTGACATCGATCAATTGGTTGCTTCGATCCCATCATTCACGAGTTCTACGACATGACTGACACCGCACGCACCATCGCAAAGTTTTTACAAGAAAACCCTGATTTTTTTGTGCAATATGCCGATCTTTTTTCTACGCTCGACGTGCCACACCCACATCAGTCACGCACCATCTCGTTGGGCGAACGGCAAATTTTGACGCTACGCGAGCGCTTGCGCGACTTTGAGTTTCGCTTGGCTGAACTGGTGAGAAACGGCGCCTTAAATGAGGCCACCACCACCAAATTAAATCTGTGGTGCGCCCGCATGTTGGCTGAGCAATCGCCGCTGCGCTTGCCCGGCGAAGTTGCGCTTGGCTTGGCTGAACAATTTAATCTGCAAGAAGTCGCCCTGCGCGTCTGGGGGCTTGATGTCCCTGCCGAAGGCGTCGGCGCACCCGTCGATGCTTCAATTCATGACTTCGCTAACACCTTAGCGGCACCCTACTGCGGCTCAAAGACTGATTTCACGGCAGTTGGCTGGTTGCACAAAAAACCTGCCTCGCTCGCCATGATCTCATTGCGCGCCAAGCCTCAAGAGCCCGCTTTTGGTTTGATGGTGTTAGGCTCTGATGACCCCGACCGCTTTGCCCCCGACATGGGTACGACTTTTTTACAAACCGTCAGCAATCTGGCAAGCGCTGCACTGTCGCGGCTCAAACCTGCCGCCGTCAGCCAGGGCGACTGACCCATCGTTTATGGAACAGGTCGCGCAGTGGCTTAAGCACCTTGAGCAAAACCGGCGCTATTCGCCACACACCCTGGCGGCCTATCAACGCGATTTGGAGCAGCTTGTGCAGCTCGCGCAAGGCAAACCGCTTCAATCTTTAGTCAACGGTAACATCCGACAGTTTTTAGCTCGGCTACACGGCCAAGGGCTTGGCCCTCGCAGCCTGGCCCGAATGCTCGCCTCGTGGCGCGGCTTTTACAAGTGGTGGGCGCCCCAAAGCGGCATGGCGCTCAACCCAGCGGCCGACGTCCGCGCACCTAAGGCAACGCGGGGTCTGCCCAAAGCCTTATCCGTCGATCAAACTCAGGCACTGCTTGAGGCGCCCGTGCTGCTGGCGCAGACCGATCCCATCTCGTTACGCGATCGGGCAATTTTTGAGCTGTTTTATTCAAGCGGACTGCGCTTGAGCGAACTCGTTGGTCTGGATATCCAATACACGCAGACCAAAGAGCACACCTCAAGCGGCTGGATCAATCTGGCCGACCACGACGTACATGTGCTGGGTAAAGGCGGCAAGCGCCGCAGCGTACCGATCGGTGCTCAGGCCTTGCAAGCGCTCGACACCTGGCTAGCGATTCGACCCCAGCTTGCCCTGCCAAATGCCGCGATGACCGATACGGTCGCTTTATTTATTGGGGCGCGAGGCCGACGCATCAGCCCCCGGGTCATCCAAGGCCAACTGACCAAGCTCACGCTACAAGCTGGGCTACCTACCCACGTGCACCCGCACGTGTTGCGCCATAGCTTTGCCAGCCATGTGCTGCAATCTGCCCAAGATTTGCGGGCGGTTCAAGAAATGCTGGGACATGCAAATATTTCAACAACGCAGCTTTATACTAAGTTAGACTTTCAACACTTGGCTAAAGCGTACGACTCAGCCCACCCCCGCGCTGGTCGAAAAAGCTAAGAAATCCCTTAAAACAAGGGTGTTTAGCTCTTGAAATTTGCGATTTACCCCCAATATAGTAACGATGTCACGATTTTGAGGTCTACACTCAGTTCGTCACGGCCACCCGCCAGCGAATGAAAATGTTTGCCGCAAATCGTGTGCTGTGCTGTAATCCGGCGTTCGCCTTCGGGCTAGCACTTGGCTCGGTGCCCCGCACCCTCACCCGTTTTTTGAAGTTGATTGGCTCATGAATTCCCCCCGCAATCCAGACGAAATGGTCCCCGTCACAATCCTCACCGGCTTTCTTGGTGCTGGCAAAACGACCTTGCTCAAACGCATCCTGACCGAATACCACGGTAAGCGCATTGCGGTCATCGAAAACGAATTTGGGCCTGAAAGCATCGACAACGAACTGCTTGTGCAAGAGCAAGATGAAGAAATCATCGAACTCTCAAATGGCTGCGTGTGCTGCACGGTGCGTGGCGATCTGATGCGCACGCTCAACGATTTGCGTACACGCCGTCAAGCCGGTGAGTTAAAGTTTGAGCGCGTCATTATTGAAACCACTGGCATGGCCAACCCAGGCCCAGTCTGCCAAACGTTTTTCATGGACGATGACATCGCCGACTACTACCGCCTTGATGCGGTAGTCACTGTCGTGGATGCCAAGCACGGCATGGAAACCCTCGACACGCAAGAAGAAGCCCAAAAGCAAGTCGGCTTTGCCGATCGCATCTTGGTCTCGAAAAAAGATCTCGTCACCGAGGCTGAATTTGCAGCCCTGCGTCGCCGCATTGTTCATATGAATCCACGCGCTTCGATCGAAGCCGTGCATTTTGGTGAAACCGACTTAAAACAACTGATTGATATCAGCGGTTTTAACCTGAACACTATTCTTGATATCGACCCGCAATTCTTAGCCGATGATCACCCTGATGCCGCGCATGACCACGACCATGGGCATGATCACGACCATAGCACCTGCGGCCACGATCATAGCCATGACCATGAGCATGGCCATGACCACGATCACAGCACCTGCGGCCACGACCACAGTCACGATCATGACCACGCGCATGACCACGATCCGGCCACCTGCACCAACCCTGCGCACAATCACAAGCCGCCTCATAACGATGACATTGGCGCTTTCGTCTTCAAATCAAACAAACCGTTTGATCCAGAGCGCCTTGAAGAGTTTTTAGGCGGTGTCGTACAGGTTTACGGGCCCGATCTGCTGCGCTACAAAGGCATTTTGTACATGAAAGGCATCAACCGTCGCATGCTGTTTCAAGGCGTGCACATGATGATGGGCGCAGAGCCTGGCAAACCATGGTTAGCCAGCGAAAAGAAAAACACAAAGATGGTTTTTATCGGACGCAAGCTGCCACAAGACATCTTCACGAAGGGTCTTGAGCAGTGTCTAGCAAAGTCGTGACTCTGCATGAATCGTGGCAGAGACTAATCTAATGGAGTGACTTCATGGCAACAAAGGCAACCAAGGCATCAACATCCGTGGCAACTCAAGCTGCTGCAGCCAAAAAAGCTGCACCGGTTAAGTCAAAGCCGGTTGTCACCGCCAAAACGTTAGCCCCTGCCAAAACTACCGCTTCATCCAAGGCGGCGACGCCAGCTAAGGCCAAAACACCTGCCAAAACGGTATCGCCCTCTAAGGCCTCTGCAATCGCCAAGACTTCAACACCCCCAAAGGCCTCCATGCCCTCAAAGAACACCCCTGCAACAAAAGCCTCAACCGCTGTGACCCTACCCAAGGCGGCAGCCGTGAAAGCTGCAACACCCGTTAAAGCAACGCCAGCAAAGCCGGCGCCGAAGGTTGAACCTGCGGCACCCGCCGCCGCACCCAAGGCCGTCAAGAAACCCCCTAAAACCAACGGCGACTTATCTGAAAACAATTTGCCTTCTGAGGCCGAGTTGTTACGCATGCCCGAAGACGAGTACATGAACGAGCGTCAGTTAGGATTTTTTCGCGACCGTCTGCGCCAACTTGAACAAGACATTCTCAATAACGCTGGTGCAACAACCGAGCATCTGCGCGAAACACAATTTGTACCCGACCCAGCTGATCGCGCAACGATCGAAGAAGAACACGCCCTTGAGCTGCGCACCCGTGATCGCGAGCGCAAACTGCTGAAAAAAGTGCAGCAATCGATCGTGCGTATCGACAGTGGCGAGTACGGCTGGTGCGACGAAACTGGCGAACCCATCGGCTTGCGCCGTTTGTTAGCACGCCCCACTGCAACCTTGTCTCTCGAAGCGCAAGAGCGTCGCGAGATGCGTCAAAAGATGTTTGGGGATTAAACCGCGGCAAGGTGAGTTGCGTCAGAAGCTGCGTAGAAGTTCAGTCGCGTTACGGTGAACTCGACGTGTCGGCGCAGAGGGCGCACTCGCTTTTATATATGTAGACCCACAGGTAAAACCATCGGGCAGCACCACAGGGACAATCCACAGGGCACACTCACAACACGACGAGTGTGCCTTTTTTACGATCGAGCTTGAACATGGAACAATTTCACGGCACAACCATCATCAGCGTCAGGCGCGGCAATCACGTCGCACTGGGTGGTGATGGACAAGTCACCCTTGGCAATATCGTGATCAAGGCAACTGCACGAAAAATTCGCCGCCTGTATCACGACAAAATCCTCGCAGGTTTTGCGGGCGCCACAGCCGATGCCTTTACCTTGCAAGAGCGCTTCGAAGCCAAGCTAGAAAAGCATCAGGGCAACCTCATGCGTTCGGCCGTTGAACTCACGCGCGACTGGCGCACCGATCGGGTGTTGCGTCGCCTCGAAGCGATGCTGATCGTGGCCGATCGCGATCACACTCTCGTGCTCACGGGTAACGGCGACGTGCTTGAACCCGAAAACGGCATTGCTGCGATTGGTTCGGGTGGCGCCTATGCGCAATCCGCAGCGCTCGCGCTCTTACGCAACACTGAACTCAGCCCTGAAGTGATCGTGAAGCAATCGCTTGAGATTGCGGGCGATCTTTGCATTTACACCAATCAACAACATCTGATTGAAACTCTGGAATAAGCATGTCTGCCTCAACCATGACCCCCAGTGAAATTGTTTCTGAACTCGACAAACATATCGTCGGGCAAAATCGCGCCAAACGCTCGGTCGCTGTGGCCCTGCGCAACCGTTGGCGTCGCCAACAAGTTGCCGAGCCCTTGCGCACTGAAATTCATCCCAAAAATATTTTGATGATTGGCCCCACCGGCGTAGGTAAGACCGAAATCGCACGACGCCTCGCCAAACTTGCCGATGCGCCCTTTATTAAAATCGAAGCCACTAAATTTACTGAGGTCGGTTACGTTGGGCGCGATGTTGATACCATCATCCGCGACCTCGCTGAAATCGCCATCAAGCAAACGCGCGAACACGAAATGAAACGCGTACGTACGCAAGCCCAAGACGCTGCCGAAGATCGCATCCTTGATGTATTGTTGGCTCCGGCTCGGGCAGCTGACGGCTCACCGATTCGCGAAGAGACTGCCACGCGCCAGACGTTTAGAAAGCGCTTGCGCGAAGGGCACCTTGATGTCACTGAAATTGACATAGAGGTTGCGGTCGCCGCACCTCAGGTCGACATCATGTCACCCCCAGGCATGGAAGACATGGCCGAGCAGTTGAAGGGCATGTTCGCTGGACTATCACGCGACAAAAAGAAATCGCGCAAGATGACCGTGAAAGAAGCGTTCAAGCTACTCACAGATGAAGAAGCGGCAAAACGCGTGAACGAAGACGATTTGCGCGCCCTCGCGATCAACAAGGTTGAACAGCACGGCATTGTGTTTTTAGATGAAATCGACAAGATCGCCGCACGCCAAGAAACCAGCGGCGCTGACGTCTCACGCCAGGGTGTTCAACGCGATCTCTTACCGCTCGTCGAGGGCACGACTGTCACAACTAAATACGGCATGATCCGAACCGATCACATTTTGTTTATCGCTTCTGGGGCTTTTCATTTGTCACGTCCTTCGGATCTGATCCCTGAATTGCAGGGGCGTTTCCCGATTCGCGTTGAGCTTGATTCACTGACCGCAAAAGATTTTGTTCGCATTCTGTGCGACACCGATGCCTCGCTCACCAAGCAATACAGCGCCCTACTCGCCACCGAAGACGTACACCTTGAGTTTACCGATGAGGGCATCACCCGCATGGCCGAGTTGGCTTTTGAAGTTAACGAACGTACCGAAAACATTGGCGCACGGCGTCTGTACACGGTGATGGAAAAACTTCTTGAAGATCTGTCGTTTGATGCAGCCAGCAGCAGCGGCAAAACCGTGACGCTTGACGTAGCGTATGTGAATGACAAGCTTGCTGAAGCAGCGGCTAGTCAGGATCTGGCGCGCTTCGTGTTGTAAGGATTGCACGCGCTCACAAAAGGCGCTCCATAGCGCCTCAGGTGCACAGAAATACGAGTCAGCGTTTATAGTGGTGGGTATAACTCAAAAAAATATCAGGAGACACCCAATGCCGTTATCCGCCCTCAAGCGATGCCTGCTCGCCTCATTCTTTGCAAGCATGTTCTGTTACCTGCCTACTGCAACAGCGCAAGACTTTTCAGTCAAACCCATCACACTCGTGGTGGGCTTCCCGGCAGGGGGCTCTAACGATATCGTCGCGCGCCTGATCGCACCACACTTAGGCGAGGCCTTAAAAACCTCAGTCATTATCGAGATCAAGGCAGGTGCAAGCGGCACCATCGCAGCAGGTTCGGTTGTACGGGCAGCACCCGACGGGCACACCTTGCTGGTCTCGAGTCTTAGCCCGACAGTTGTCACCCCCCAGACCATGCGCAAGCCGCCTTATGATCCGCGCGTCGATCTGATCCCGATCAATATGCTTGGCTTCACACCAGAAACCATCGCAGTCGGGCCCACCCTGCCCAATGTCAAAACGTTGGCCGAGCTCATTGCGCTGGCGCAAACCCGCGAGATCACGATGTCCTCGGCGGGTGTGGGTGGGTTTCCGCACCTGGCCATTGAACTCTTTACTATTGCCACCAAAGGTAAATTTGTACACGTGCCATACAAGGGCGCTACACCGGCAATCGCAGATACTGCGGCCGGGCACGTTGACGCCACCATGATGGATACCCCGCCCCTACTGGGCTTGATTAAAGAGGGACGCTTAACCGCGCTAGCCGTTTCAAGCGAAAAACGTTTAAGCGTTTTACCTGAGGTGCCTACGGCGCAAGAAACCGTACCGGGCTTTACCGCCATCAGTTGGATTGGCCTCTTTGCACCTGCCAAGACGCCCGAAGCGGTCACGCGTCGTATCAACGAAGCGCTCACACTCACCTTAAAGAAACCAGACGTGATCGCTCAACTTGAAAAAGTCGCCCTGCCTTCTGGGTTGATGGCCTCTTCTGAAGAGTTTCAGAAGTTTGTCAGCGCTGAATACATCCGCTGGGGCGAAGTGCTTAAACAAGCTAAGATTGAGTTAACCGATTAGTGGAGTGCGAGGCACTGACAAAGTCCGCTCATCGAACTCAGGATGATCAAGACCAGCATCAAGACTAGCAAAATAACACTCAGTTAAATCGTCATCAGCACAAGGATGCTGAAGAGCAGAATATAGGTGCAACATGCTACAAATCTTCTTGAAAAAATTGCTTCAAATTTTTATCTTCACCTTGCTTTTGTCGTCGAGTACCTATGCGCAGACAGCGCTTCAACGGCTAGATGGCGAGTGGTACAGCCCTCAATGGCGCTATGGTTACAGCCTTAAAAATGGCCTTGGTGTCGCGACCAGTACCAACAGCCCAAATTTTCAAATCGGGCAAACCATTATCCAATTGAGCGCAACGTCGGCCACCACCTTTACCGGCCAACAGGTCTATACCGACGGAAATTTTTACCGAGTCAATGTCATTTTGCAGCCGGATGGCCGACTGTATTTTGAGGGCGAGAAAAATGCGAAGTGGCTGATGGAGCGGGTTGCGACAGCACCGCAGAGTATAGGTAATAAAAATAACGATTACCAAAATCTATTACTTGGAAAGTGGTACCACAAAAGCGATACGACAAGCGATAACTTCTCGATGATGGCTCAATATGTTCAAGACTTTTTACCGAACGGGACGATCAGCGAACAAGCGCAATACGTGACGACCATGGGCGACGGAACGAAGCTCTCTTGCTTGGCTAATACAAATTGGGAGTGGTCGACGAGCGGCAACAAAATTTATCAAAAGATCATCGCCAGTCATGTGATCCCAGACTTCATTAAAGACCGTAATGGCACACCGATCGATAATCCCGAACTACTCAGGCAGGTCTGCGAGGTCGTGAAAAAAGACAAATCGCAACGGCAGCTGACAACCTCAGTGTTTACAATTATCAAAATTGATAACAAGGTCAATGTATACCAGTATCAGGACTCAAGAGGTATCCTTCAAGAGTCGACCGATTATCGCGTCAACCAAGGGCTGTCGTACTTCAAAGTTAAGTAACATTTGCTCGAATCTGCTAGTCATACAGTCAAGTGCTGCGCGCGACCAGTCTGACGTCTGATTGCGCCGAGGCCACCTCGTTATGACTTAGCAGAACCTTGGCGCAGCACCAAAAACAGCTTGATCAAGATCACCATTTCAGGGATGCCTGAAATAAACGTATCGTAATTATCAAAGGTTGTGGCGAGCTCAAGATCACCACTACTTGCGATGCCCTGCAAATAGCCCCAGACATGAAAAGCAATTAAGGGCAACAGCCAAACCGCGCGACCCTTGTCAAAGGCTTGCACTTTGACCAAGAAATATGACACGCCAAAGTACACGCCAAAAAATAAGAGATTGGCACTTGAGGTAAGGCTGCCATTTTCAGCCGCTGAGGTGGTGAAAAAATAAATGCCCAAATCAAACAGGGCAACATAGAAAAACATCTTCCAGAGTTCAGCTGGATTATCAAACGCCTTCAAAGGCGCAGCAGGTGCAATGACCTGAATCACTGGGGCTAACGGGGCCGCGACACCAACCGCCTGCGTTGGTTGTTCGGGAGCAGGTGTCGCAACAATCGCTTTGCCACAGGCGCTACAAAACTTGGCATCATCCGCACATTTAGTGCCACAGGCTGAACAGAAGGGCATCGTTGATCTCTTTTAGAAGGGCAAAATTCACGTATCGATACTGTAATGCAATATGGCCGTCATCGGCGGGCTTTTCAAGCCCTAGTCAGACCACAACCCACCATTCACATCCAAAATCTCACCCGTCACAAAGCCCGACTCGGGTGAAGCCAAAAACAAAATCGCCGACGCAATCTCAGAGGCTTTACCCATACGACCCACCGGGATCAAATCCTTGAGCGTTTGCGGAAATGCAGTCGTCATCGCCGAGGCAACGGGCCCCGGCGCTACCGCGTTGACCGTGATGCCAAACGCTGCTAGCTCTTTAGCAAGATAAGACGTCATGATGTGCACACCGGCCTTTGACACCCCATAGGCCACATTCCCTGCCCGGTCTTGTTCTTTAGGGTCGAGCCATGGCCGGGGATTGCCGCCGTTTTTACCGAGTACCGAGCCAATATTGATGATCCGACCAAGCTTCTGTTGCTTCATCACTGGGATCACGGCCTGGCAGCATAAAAACGTACCCTTCAAATTGATATCAATCACGCGATCCCACTCTTGCTCTGTGATATTTTGCGCGCTACCCACTGACACGACACCGGCCACATTCACCAAAATGTCTAAGCGACCATGCCGTTGCACGACACCCTGCACACAATGCGTGATGTCAGAGGCGTCGCATACGTTCAGCGCAACGTGTTCAATGCCACCGCCTGTGTCAGTCGCACCTAAGCGGTTGGGTAAATCGGCAGCAACAACCTGACAGCCAGAAGCCGCGAGCGCCTCAGAGACCGCCGCGCCGATACCACCCGCGCCGCCGGTGACCAACGCCACGCGTCCTGATAAAAACTGTGCTGCGTACATAACAAATTCCTATTTTGGAGCCACCGCTACGGATCGCAACGATCGCCAGTACTGATCGATCATTGCCCGCCGTAAAGACTGTTACTGTTGATCGGCAATGCGATTCGCAGCTAAGCGCCCGAACACTAGGCCTTTTAATACCGAGGTCGCGCCGGTGTAGTTGGTGTAATACATGCCGATCACTTCACCGGCGGCGTACAAGTTAGGGATGGCATATCCATCGGTGTCGAGTACTTGCCCACGCGGATCAACCTTTAAGCCGCCAAAGGTAAATACGTTTGCTGAAATAATTGGATAGGCCATGAACGGACCACGGTCAATGGGCAAGGCCCAATTGCTTTTGGCTGGCATCAACCCTTGCGTGGCCATACCGTCGGTTTTTAAAGGATCATAGTTGCCCGTTTTAGGGCAAGCAGCGTTGTACTGTGCAACGGTGTCTTTAAGCGTCTGCGGGTGGATATCCAGCTTTGCCGCAAGCGCTTCGATCGTATCCGCTTCAATCGCAGGTTGATCACTACGGATGGCAAGACGATAGTTGGGGATGTCTTTCATGCGCTGATCAAGAATGACATACGACAAGCCTTCTTCTTGTTCGTAGATACGGCGCGTGATGCGCTCGTACCAGGCGTCGACCGTGCCCGGCGCCTCGTTGACAAAGCGCTTACCCGCCTTGTTCACCAAGATCCCGTACGGAAAAATAAACACCGAGGGTTCAGAGACACCCGAGCGCGGATCGATAGGTTCGGCGTGATAGCTTCCAAAATCGCCCGAAGGCGCAGCACCAATATCAAGCGCCATCTCAATGCCTTCACCGCGATTGAAATACGCCCCCTTACAAATCGGGCGTAAATAAACAGAGCGTGGGCCGATGTATTTAGACTGCAGGGCGGGGTTGCCCTCAAAGCCACCGCAGGCCAACACCACCTTGCCATGAAATCGCACGCTTTGCGTACCTTTTTGTTGCGCAAACAAGCCGGTCACAACACCGTCGTCGTTCAAGAGCAAGCGGCGCGCAGTGGTGTAATAAAAAAACGTGACGCCAAGTTTTTCAGCTTGGGCGGCTAGGGCGTCTACCAAGGCGGCCCCTCCACCAACCGGCAACAGACGAGGTTGTGTCGCAGTCAAAAATTGTGTGGGTAAAAAATCAAACTTAACCCCCACACCTTGCAACCATTTAATCGTAGGCGGTACTTGCTCGGCAAAATTACCGATCACTTCGGTATCTGGGATTGCTAACGTGCGCGTAGCGTGCGACCAATTCTCACGTCCCGTTGCCATCTCGGCCATCAAGTCAGGCTCGGGATACAAACCCAGGTTATCGGCTAAATGCGTTTCAAAATCATCCGTGACTTGATCCAAAGCCTTCATCCGAAAATACGCTTCGGTGTACCGGCTTTGTCCGCCACGATCTTCGCGCGACGCGCGCTCAAGCACTGCAACCTTTAAGCCACGCTCGGCTGCCGTTACAGCAGCCGATAAACCTGCAACACCGCAACCCGCGACAACAACATCAAAGGTGTGATCCATTTTTTGCTCCTGACTGTACTTGTTTATTTTTTAGCTTTGCTCTCAGCGTGCATCGACGCACACCATGGGCATCACACGCCTGGCAAACGCTTATCCAAACCATAAAAGGCAAAGACCTCTTTGGCACGTTCAATCTCTGGCAAGCGATGGTAATAGCCAACACGGCTTGGCTTCGTGCCACACAGGCGGCGCAAGTCGACCATCATCTCGGCGTGTTTGACCCAGGTGCCCAACGAATCCATGATGGTCACGCCATCAACCTCAGTGACACCATTGCGCGCCAGCAAGACATTCAAAGGCGCTTCGCCCGGGATGATCACATCAGCACCCTGCGCAATCAATTTACGCGCAGCGGTTTTAAATTTTTCGATCAACTCGGTTGGATCCGAAAACCCTTTCAACACGTCATTGAAGGTAAAACCAACCGGCGCGGCCCCTGCAAAGCGCGACGCTAAGCCATAACTTTCAGCATTTTGCGCAAGCAGCTCGTTGAAGTCTTCAATAAAGGCCAAAACACCGAACTTACGACCCAGCAAACAGGCAGTGAACATCGCTGACTCGCCGTAGCCGATCACTGGGATATCAATCAACGCACGGATTTCGCGCAGAGCGGGATCGGGCAAGGTACTCACCGCATAGGCATCGTAGCCTTGCTCTTGCGCCAATACACCCGCCTGCATGAATTGCATGCCATGCAAATGAAACAGCGCCGCATGCCGGATATCAGAACCAGGATAGTTAGAAGAGTAGGTGCCCGGAGCCATGCCATGCATGTCAATTTGCGTGTCAGGGCGCGCCACACGCGCAAAGTGCGCTTTGAGCGCATCGCTATAAGGGCCCAAATCACTTAAGACCGTAAAACTTTGATGCCAGATTTTCATGGGTTACCCACCTCAGAGAATGTATGTACTCACGTGTTTCGTATTCCGGTCATTGAGGCGTACTCTCATGTCCCGGTCACATGCCCACCTCAGCGTTTAGCCAGGCAAGCGGCAACGATCAACTTACTCAACTTGCACGTTGGCGCTTTTTACAACCTTGGCCCATTTTTCGACTTCGGCTTTATAAAAGGCCTCAAACTCTGCTGGGGTTGAGCCCACAGGTTCGGCACCCGCTTTAAGTAAAGTCTCGGTCACCCCAGGCGTCTTCACCGATTTTTGAATCGCGTCAGCCAGTTGATTCACAACCGGCGTAGGTGTACCTGCTGGAGCCAACACACCAAACCACGCGGTGGCGTCAAAACCAGGTACGCCCGACTCGGCAATCGTTGGGATCTCTGGCACCACGCTTGAACGATTTTTTGTACTGACCGCTAAGGCGCGCAGCTTGCCAGACTGCACCTGTGCCAGCGTTGTCAAAATATTGTCGAAGGTCAAGGGCACTTGTCCACCCATCACATCGGCCATTGCTGGTGCCGCACCACGATACGGCACGTGATTCAAACGAATGCCCGCCATCGAGGTGAAAAGCTCCATGAACAGGTGCGAACCCGAACCGTTACCGGCCGTGGCATAGTCTGGCAGTTGATCCGGATTTTTTGCTTTTTTTGCAGCAGCGATGACATCCGCTACGCTTTTGTAAGGAGAGTTTGGATTGGCCACCAACAAGAATGGCGTGGACGTCACTTGCGAGATCGCAACAAAATCTTTAACGGGATCGTAGTTCAGCTTTTTATACAGGCTGCCATTGATCGACGACGAGATCGTGCCAAAGATCAAGGTATAACCATCGGCCTTTGAGCGGGCTACAAATTCAGAGCCAATATTGCCCGCGGCCCCGGGCTTATTTTCGACAACAACCGGCTGGCCTAAAAAATCTGCCATCTTGTTGCCCACTGCGCGGGCAGCCACATCAGAGGCCCCGCCCGCCGGGTAGCCGACAATCAATTTGATCGGTTTAGAAGGATATGGCTCATTTTGAGCATTGACCCAAGTACTGGCCAGCAAAAGCGCTGCAGCCACTACGATATTCTTGACTTGCACTGAAATCCCCTTATTGTTGCTGCTATTTTTTGTGTTTGCTGCTGTTTGCGCTATTGTGCCTCTGTTTTGCTCGGCTCGCATCTGAGCGACCATCGAGCGACCGGTTGACGGCACCTCATCACGTTGCACCGGCGAGTCTGGGCACGCAACGATTCAGACTAGGCTATGGACTCAAAGCGCGAACGTCAAAGGCGCCGCAAACCGGTCGGCACCGTGGTTTAATTTGCAGCATCGCTCGCTAATTTGGTACTCAATATGACTCAAGCACAACACACCCCTAAAGAGATGAATTTTGATCTTGTGATCATCGGCAGCGGTATCGCCGGTTTGTCGGCCGCAGTAGCCGCTGCAGACAAAGGCGCTAGCGTCGTGGTCATCGAGCGCTCCCCCGAGCCTGACTTTGGCGGCAACACCCGCTGGACCGAATCTTATTTTCGGATGAAAAGTGAATCTGAAGTCAGTGAAGATTTTGAAGAACGCCTGGTCTCGAACGCAGGGTTTCATCTTGACCCCAACATCATCGAGGCAGCGAGCGCGCCTTACGAGCAATGGCCACCCTACGTCAAAGCCTATGGCATGCCCGACCCCGAA
>CALFXX010000015.1 GCA_937952975.1 uncultured Alcaligenaceae bacterium | reverse complement strand
TGTTACGCTTGCGATCGAGCTTGATGACCTTGAACTCCATGGTCTTGCCTTCGAACGGCGTTGTGTCTTTCACAGGGCGCAGATCAACCAGCGAGCCTGGCAAGAAGGCACGAATGCCTGCAGTCATGACAGTCAGGCCGCCTTTGACTTTACCGGTAATCGTGCCGGTAACCAGTTCGTTTTTCTCGAGTGATTTTTCGAGTGACAGCCAGGCCGACAGGCGCTTGGCGCGATCACGAGACAGCACGGTGTCACCGTAGCCGTTTTCGAGCGAATCAATCGCGACAGATACAAAATCGCCAGGTTTGACTTCGAGCTCGCCTTGATCGTTTAAGAATTCTTCAAGAGGAATCAGTGCCTCAGACTTCAGGCCGGCGTTTACCACCACAAAATTATGGTCAATACGCACGACTTCGGCAGAGATGACCTCGCCGGACTTCATATCTTGCTTTTCGATACTTGCTGCAAACATCGCTGCAAAGCTTTCGCCTGCATCGGTTGAGAGTTGTTGAGTTGACATGTGAAGGAGATCCAGGTGGCCTTGGGGGCCGGGTAACACGCCGTTCAGTGTGCAGTTGCTGCGTGCCCAAGCAAACTTTGCTGGGCGAACAGCCCCTACGCCTTTGCGGGTGGGGTTGGTAAAACCCTTGACCACAGGTCAAGGACGTTTTGCACCGTTTGCTCGATTGTCAGTTGCGACGAATCGACCACGTGTGCGTCTGGTGCTGGTACAAGTGGCGCAACCGCACGTTCAATATCACGCGCATCACGCTCGCGCATATCAGCGACAAGGTCGTCTAGATTAGCAGAAATTCCCTTTTCGATCAACTGCTTACAGCGACGTTCAGCACGCGCCTGCGCATCAGCCACTAAAAATATCTTCAGTGAGGCGTCTTTGAAAACGATCGTGCCCATATCGCGGCCATCGGCCACCAAGCCGGGCGCCACCCGAAATGCCCTTTGGCGTTCAAGCAAGGCCTGACGCAGGGCCGGATTAGGCGCCAGACGCGAGGCGAGGTTGCCCACATGCTCTTGCCGAATCAGATCTGAAACTTCGCGACCAAACAACATCACACCTTGAGGATGAAAACGCACCTCGAGGTGCTGACCTGCCCGAGCGACTGCAGCCGAGTCTTCGGGATCAATCTGCTGCTGCAATACCGACAAGGCAGTTAGCCGATACAAGGCCCCACTATCGAGCACGCCCCACCCCAAGGCCGTCGCCACCCGATGTGCAACGGTCCCTTTACCAGAGGCTGTCGGGCCATCGATCGTAATCACAGGGCTGAATGCATTCAATTCAAGAGGCCTCTAAAAACATCAAAATAAGTCGGAAACGTTTTACTCACACATCCGGGATCCATGATGCGCACCGCGGCGGGCCCAAACGCCGCCAGAGAAAAACACATCGCCATACGGTGATCATCGTAGGTATCAATGGCCGCATCGCGCCATTGCCCCGCCTCGATCGGCGCGACACGCAACCAATCAGGACCGCTTTGTACTTGGGCGCCGAGCTTTTGCAGTTCAGTTTGCATGGCCGCAATCCGGTCTGTTTCTTTGACGCGCCAACTGCCAATATTGCGCAACGTGCACGGCCCGTCAGCAAATAACGCCAACATGGCCGCGGTCATCGCAGCATCGGGGATCAAATTAAAGTCTGTATCAAAGGCTTTCAAACGCTCGCCTTTGGACAAATCAACACCAGACACCTCGATCGAGGCTGCCTCGCGTTTCACCCGCGCACCCATCGCCAGCACCGTATCTGCAAAGGCGACGTCACCTTGGATGCTGCTCTGCCCGACACCCAGTACGCGGATCGGCCCTGCACCCAAGGCGCCCATCGCTAAGAAATAAGAAGCCGAAGAGGCATCGCCCTCGACAAAAATCTGCCCAGGTGAGGAGTAGCTAGCCTGCGCGGGAACAATAAACTGCTGCCAGCCCTTGCGCTCAACTTGCACACCAAAGCGCGCCATCAAGTTCAAGGTAATGTCGATATAGGGCTTTGAAATCAGCTCGCCCAACACCTCGATCACAAGCGGACGCCTTGAACGCGCGACAGCCAAAGGGGCTGCCATCAATACCGCCGTCAAGAATTGGCTAGACACCGAGCCTTGCACACGCACACGATCGCTCAGCGCACCTGGGGGTGCAATCTGCAAAGGCGGATAGCCCTCTTGGCCCGTGTAAGTGAGGTTTGCACCTAAGTCACGCAAGCCGTCCACGAGGTCGCGGATGGGACGCTCGTGCATACGCGGCACACCCGACAACCCGTAATGTCCACCCATCAGTGCCAAAACTGCCGTCAATGGACGGATCGCCGTACCGGCATTCCCCATAAACAACTCAGCACGCTCGACTGCAAACCTTGAAACACCCTGAACCGTGACAGAGTCAACACCGTTGCGCGCCACCTGCACACCAAGTTGCTGCAGCGCGTTGAGCATCACAGTGGTGTCATCTGACCCGAGCAGGCCATCAATTCGGGTAGCACCCTGTGCCAACGCAGCCAAAAGCAGTACGCGATTTGAAATACTTTTTGAGCCGGGCAACGCCACGTCTCCGCGCACGTGTTTCACACGCGGCAGATCAAGATACGCTAAGCCGCTCATGATTGCTGGCTCATCCAGTCGCGCCGTGCCTTCGCAGCAACCTCTAACATGTCTTGTAGATAGCCATAATCGCCCACGTTCAAGGCGTGCTCGGCGCGCTCAAGCACTTTTCGAAAAGTCGCGATCTCGGTTTGCATCGCCTGGCGATTAGCCTCAAAAATATCGCGCCACATCTCGGGTGAACCTTGCGCGACACGCGTGAAGTCTCTAAAACCAGACCCAGCCAACTCAAGCTTGAGGGCCGCATCATCGCTTTGCGTCAAATGCTGCATAAACAGCGCCGCCACCCAATGTGGCATATGACTAATCGCAGCCACCGCAGCGTCATGTTGCGCAGGGTCAAGCGTCACCAGGTTTGCCCCACAGGCCCGCCAGGCGTCTTGCACCCGCGCAATATCCTGAGGGTGATTTTCAACCAAAGGGGTCAACACAACACGCTTACCCTGATACAAGCTCGCGTTTGCCGCTTGCGGTCCGGTTTCGTGCGAACCTGCCATCGGATGGCTGGGTACGAACTGTGCAATGCATTCTTGCAAGCCAGCACGCGCAGCCTCAATAACATTTTGTTTGGTGCTACCGCCGTCGGTCACCACCGCGCGAGGATTCAGTGTTGGTTTGAGCCCGGCAAAAATCGCAGCAAACGCCCCCACCGGGGCCGCAACAAAAATAAAATCTGCGCGTTGTGCTGCCTCTGCCAAGGTGACCGCTTCATCAATCAACCCCAAACGCACGGCCTCTTGCAAGGTTTCAGGCCTGCGCCCTGCGCCCAACACGCGCCCCACACAACCGGCCTGACGCAACGCTGCAGCAAAGGATCCACCAATTAAACCAACACCAACAATGGCTAAGGTTGAAACATGGAAAGGTTCGGTCTTTGTCACGACGGTCATTTTGCGGCAACCTGCACAATCGCCGTCAAAGCGTCTAAGAATTTTTGATTTTCGTGCGGCAGGCCAATCGATACGCGCAACCACTCAGGCAAACCATCCCCCGCCACCGGACGCACAATCACACCGCGCTTGAGCAACTCAAGATTGACATGTGGTGCATCACCAACCTTGACCAGTACAAAATTTGCGTAGCTTGGTATAAAAGTCAGACCAAGTTTGGCAAAGCCCTCTTGCAATTGCGCTTTGCCATCACGATTGACTGCAAAACTTTTAGCTAAAAATTCAGTGTCTTGCAACGCTGCAATCGCTGCGGCTTGAGCAAGCGAGTTCACGTTGAAAGGCTGACGCACACGATTCATCAAATCAGTCAGTGTTGGTTGTGCAATGGCGTACCCAACACGTAAGCCAGCCAAGCCGTAGGCCTTAGAAAAACTGCGCGACACTAGCAAGTTGGCGTACCGTTTGACTAAGCCCACGCTATCGACTCGTAATTCAGGCTCTAGAAACTCGTTATAGGCTTCGTCAAGTACGACCGTCACGCGTGTACCGTGGCGCTGCGCCACAGCCGCGAGAAACGCCTCAAGCTGGGCATTCGGCAAATACGTGCCTGTTGGATTATTTGGGTTCGCGATAAACACGACACGTGTCGTACTATCAATCGCCTCGAGCATTGCGGGCAAGTCGTGGCCAAAATCTTTGGCAGGCACAACCGAATGGCGTGCACCACGCGCCTGCGTGGCCAGGCGATACACCACAAAAGCGTGCTGTGCATACACGACCGAACTGCCAGGCTCAAGCAACGCCGAGGCAACGAGTTCAAGAATGTCGTTTGATCCGTTACCTAGCGTGAGCCAGTTTTGCGGGATCGACCAACGTGCAGATAAAGCCTGCTTCAAATCAAAGCCCGCCGGATCAGGATAGCGCCCTAACTGACCCGTGGCTGCCACAATTGCCAGACGCGCAGACTCGGGCATCCCTAAGGGATTTTCATTTGAAGCGAGCTTGACGATCTGCTTTGGATCAAGACCGAATTCGCGCGCAAGCTCTTCGATCGGCTTGCCGGCCTGATAAGGCGCAATGGCAGCAACGTGAGGGGGGGCAATCAATACCGAGTCTTTAGACGACATAAAGGTGACACCATCAGGGATCAAAAAAGAAAGGCTTCACTGCATTCGTACTACTCAACTTCAAACTAGCGAGCGATATCAGGCTAACGCGGCGATCGCGCGCACGACTTATTGCGCAGGATACGAGCCCAGCAACTTATAAAAAGCGCATTGCTGTTCGAGTGAAGCAAGCGCCTTTTTGACTGGCGCGTCATCACAATGGCCCTCAAGGTCAACGTAAAAGTAATATTCCCACTGACCTGTACGTGCAGGGCGTGACTCAAAGCGGGTCATTGATACGCCGTTTGCCGATAACGGTGCCAACATTTCGTATACAGCACCTGCCCGATTGGCAACGGCAAGAATCAAACTTGTTTTATCTCGCCCGCTGGGCAAGATCGCGAGTTGGCCAATCGCCAAAAAGCGCGTGCGATTTTGAGAGTCGTCTTGAATCCCTTTTGCCAACACTTGCAAACCCCAGGCCTGTGCCGCAATGTCGCTTGCAATCGCCGCGATAGACGGATCGAGCGACGCGAGGCGTGCTGCCTCAGAATTGCTAGCGACTGGCTCACGCTTGATGCCAGGATACTCGCGATTGAGCCAGTTTTGACACTGCGCTAACGCTTGTGGGTGCGCCATAATTTTTGTGACGCCTGTCATATCGCCATTTTTTGCGAGCAAGCAATGACGAATCAACAAAGAGCGTTCGCCCAAGATGCGCAAAGAAGAACCTAGCAATAAATCAAGCGTGCGATTGACCGCGCCTTCAGTTGAGTTTTCGACTGGCACCATGCCAACCTGCGCTGCGCCAGCTTCGACTGCACGAAACACTTCATCAAACGAGGCACAGGGCATGCCTGTAACAGAATGCCCAAAATGCTCAAAGGCAGCTTGCTCAGAAAACGATCCTGCTGGCCCTAAAAAAGCGACTGTCAACGATTGCTCAAGACCGCGACAGGCAGAAATGATTTCAGTCCAGACCGAAGACACGGCCTCGGTCGGCAACGGACCGCGATTCAACGTTTGGAGTTGCCGAATGACTTGCGCCTCGCGCTCAGGGCGCAATACCGGGCCTTGAGCGTTGAACGCGTGCTTGAGCTCACCGACCTCTTGGGCCGTGCGTGCGCGCTGATTCAATAGATCAAGAATCTCGGCATCGATCTGATCAATCCGCTGACGCAGCGGCAACAACTTAGCTTGAAATGACTCATCCATGCGCTTTCTCAAAGTCCTTTAGATAGTCGATCAACGTCAGCACGCCCTGTAACGGCATCGCGTTGTAGATCGAGGCACGCATACCGCCTACAGACTTGTGCCCTTTTAACTGCATCAGACCACGCGCCTGAGCGCCTTGCAAGAAGTCTGTGTCGAGCGCTGCGTCTGGTAAAAAAAACGGCGCATTCATGCGCGAGCGTACCGAGCGATGTACTGGCAAGCGATAAAAGCCGCTTTGCTCAAAAAAACTATACAGTGCCTGGGCCTTAGCAATGTTGAGCTGCTCGATTTTTTCAAGACCGCCTTGTTTTTTAAGCCATTTAAATACCAAACCCGCCATATAGATGGCGTAAGTTGGAGGCGTATTGAACATCGACTGTTGCGCCGCAACATTGGCATAATCAAACGCCGACGGGCAGATCGGCAAAGCGTGACCGATCAAATCGCGCCGCACAATCACAATCGTGAGTCCGGCAGGGCCAGCGTTTTTTTGCGCGCCGGCAAAGATCATGCCGGTTTGTTCAACGGGAAACGGCCGCGACAAAAAGTGCGAAGAGGCATCAACCACTAAGGGCACATCGGGCGCGCCTAAGCTTGCCATCGAAGGCCATGCCATGGTTTCAACACCACCAATTGTTTCGTTGCTGCACAGATGCAGATAAGCAGCATCTTTACGCACCCGCCACGTATCAAGCGCAGGCACCCAGGTAAACGGTTGTTGTTGCACGCCATCAATGACCGCGGGCGCCTCGCTGCTGGCAGCGATATGAGCATCGCCATAGCGCTGACACTCTTGGTGGGATTTAACCGACCAAATACCCGTCACCACAAAATCAGCCTTGGGCTGGGCAACGCGCCCCAACAAGTTTAACGGGACGATCGCGTTTTCAGCCGTCGCGCCACCTTGCATAAACAAGATCGCGTAGTCCTCAGGAACAACCAACAGTTCGCGAAGATCGGCCTCAGCTTCGGTATAAATCTGTATGAACTCGCGACCGCGATGGCTCATTTCCATCACAGACATGCCACTGCCATGCCAGTCAAGCATTTCTGCAGCCGCTTGCTGCAAGACCTCTTCGGGCATGACCGAAGGGCCTGCGGCAAAATTCCAGGGACGTACCATATTAAGACTCTGACCCAGCCTCGTCGGTTGTACCTGGCGCACCTGCATCTGGCGTTGTGCCATCAACTGAAGGATCATCACCCTCGTCATCGACATCGCTTTCAACCACGCGTCTGACGCCCGACAACATACTGCCGTCATCAACGCTGATCAAGGTCACGCCCTGAGTCGCACGACCCATTTCACGGATGCCCGCGACCGGCGTACGCACCAACACGCCACCCGTTGTGATCAGCATGATCTGGTCAGTGGCGTTGGCTAATACCGCACCGACGACTTTGCCATTGCGAGCAGACGTTGAAATCGCGATCATGCCTTTGGTACCGCGGCCATGGCGGGTGTATTCGCCGATGGGGGTGCGTTTGCCAAAGCCATTTTGCGTGGCGGTGAGCACGGTTTGTGTTTCATCACCCGCCACCAACATCGCGATCACGGTTTGACCTTCTTCAAGCTGCATACCGCGCACGCCACGGGCGTTACGTCCCATCGGACGCACGTCGTTTTCGTCAAAGCGCACGGCCTTACCTGAGTCAGAGAACAACATGACATCGTGCTTGCCGTCGGTGAGTTCAGCCCCGATTAAGAAGTCGCCTTCATCCAAGTCAACCGCGATGATGCCGGCCTTACGTGGATTTGAGAAATCAGACAACAAGGTCTTTTTAACCGTGCCGCGCGAAGTTGCCATAAAGATGGTTTGATCGTCGCTAAACGCCTTGATCGGCAAGATGACCGTGATTTTTTCACCGTCAACGAGCGGGAACATATTGACGATGGGGCGTCCGCGCGACGTTGAAGTGCCTTGTGGGACTTCCCAGACCTTGAGCCAATAGAGACGACCTCGGTCAGAGAAACACAACAAGAAGTCGTGCGTGTTGGCCGTAAAGAGCTGGTCAATCCAGTCATTTTCTTTGGTGGCGGCAGCGCGCTTGCCACGACCACCGCGGCGTTGCGCGCGGTATTCAGACAAGGGCTGGCTTTTGATATAGCCACTGTTAGACAGCGTGACGACCATATCAACAGGCGTGATCAAGTCTTCAGTGTCAAGATCGGTGGCGTTCAGTTCAATATCTGAACGACGCGAATCTTTAGCATTGATCGAGAACTCGGTTTTGATCGCCTGTAGTTCTTCACTAATAATGACAGTGATGCGCTCAGGACGCGCCAAAATATCTAGCAAGTCAGAGATCGTATCCATTACGCCCTTGTACTCGCTAACGATCTTATCTTGCTCAAGACCGGTCAGGCGTTGCAGACGCATATTCAAAATTTCTTGCGCCTGCGTTTCACTTAAGCGGTATTGACCATCGTCTTGCAAACCAAACGTGTCGGGTAGATTATCTGGGCGGTAGGCAGCACGCCCACCCACGGCTTCAGAATCGGCACGCGAGAGCATTTCGCGCACCAAAGACGAGTCCCAAGATTTATCCATCAAATCCTGACGCGCCACGGGTGGCGTTGGTGCAGCCTTGATGATACGAATGAACTCATCGATATTAGCGAGTGCGACAGCCAAGCCCTCGAGCACATGCCCGCGCTCGCGCGCTTTACGCAGTTGAAACACCGTGCGGCGTGTGACCACCTCGCGGCGGTGCGACAAAAAGTACTCGACCATCTGCTTCAAGTTCAGCAAACGTGGCTGGCCGTCAACCAAGGCCACCAAGTTCATACCAAACGTATCTTGCAGTTGTGTGTGCTTATAGAGATTGTTCAGCACAACCTCAGGGACCTCGCCGCGCTTGAGCTCGATCACCAGACGCATACCGTCTTTATCGGACTCGTCGCGAATATCCGAGATGCCTTCAATTTTCTTTTCGTTGACCAGTTCGGCAATGCGCTCTTGCAGAGTCTTTTTATTGACCTGATAGGGCAAGGCGTCGACAACGATCGACTGGCGATTGTTACCAAACTCTTCAAAGTGAGTTTTGGCGCGCATGATGACACGCCCGCGGCCGGTGCGATAACCCTCGCGCACGCCGACGATGCCATAAATAATGCCACCCGTCGGAAAATCAGGCGCCGGGATCAGTTCGATCAGTTCATCGATGGTGCATTCGGGATTGCGTAAACAATATAAGCAGCCGTCGACAACCTCAGCCAGGTTGTGCGGGGGGATATTCGTGGCCATACCGACCGCAATACCCGAACTGCCATTGACTAATAAGTTCGGTAAGCGCGAAGGCAAGAGCAAGGGCTCATTTTCGCTACCGTCATAGTTAGGGCCAAAATCTACCGTCTCTTGATCGATATCGGCCAAGAGTTCGTGCGCAATCTTTGATAGACGAATCTCGGTGTACCGCATCGCAGCAGCGTTATCACCGTCAATCGAACCAAAGTTACCCTGACCATCTACCAACATATAGCGCAATGAAAAATCTTGCGCCATACGCACGATGGTGTCGTAAACTGCCTGGTCGCCATGTGGATGGTATTTACCGATGACGTCACCGACAATACGCGCTGACTTTTTGTAAGCACGGTTCCAGTCGTTATTGAGTTCGTGCATCGCAAACAAGACCCGGCGGTGCACGGGCTTGAGACCATCCCGGACATCCGGGAGGGCGCGCCCCACGATTACGCTCATTGCGTAATCGAGATAACTGCGGCGCATTTCTTCTTCCAGTGAGATCGGAAGCGTTTCCTTGGCGAAGGAATCCATAAGCTGACGGTTGATAAACAGGGAGGGCAAAACCCGAAATCGGGGCGTAGAAACTAGCTAAAGGTAAACCTTGGATTCTACACCGCCCGCCTCTTGTATGATCTGTTTGAGGGTTCGAGCTGCCTAATAGTATTCACAGCGTCAAAAGCCGCCTGAATGGGATCACTAAATGGGACAAATGAAACCCACCCTTCAAACGGCTGTGTTGCCCCAAAAAAGATGCAATCTTGGCGAAAATACGACGCTTGTTGCCAAAAACCAACAAGAAACACCGTAGAAGCGTAGAAATCCGACTATGAAAGCAATCCGAACTCAAGAAGTCCCACAAAAGTTCAACAAATAGCTTAAGATTCGACACAGCACGCAGAAGATTAGGTTTGAACAATGTTGTACTGACTTAATCTTTTGATGTAATTATTTGCGGCGGGGGTTCGCTGCGAGTCACTTATCCAGCTACAAGCTCATCGAGGAGAATTATGAACAAGCCCTCTAAAATCGCTCTGGCACTTGCCTTTGCAGCCATCACCGCCTCAGGCGTTGTTTCCGCACAAACGGTTGACAACTGGCGTAACGGCACCAACGAATTAACTTGGAAAAACGGCACGAACGAACTGTGCTGGCAAAACAACTTCTGGACACCTGCAACAGCTGCTGCTGACTGCGGTAAGCCAAAAGCTAACCCAATGGCAGACAAAGTTTCGATCAAAGCCGAAGCACTGTTTGACTTTGACAAGGCTATCGTTAAGCCAGAAGGCAAAAAACTGCTCGACCAAGTTGTCGCTCAGCAAAAAGCCATCAAGCTCGAAACCATCATCGCTATCGGTCACACTGACTCGATCGGCTCAGATGTATACAACCAAGGCTTGTCAGAGCGCCGCGCCGCTGCTGTTAAAGCTTACTTGGTCACCCAAGGCATCGATGCAAACCGCATCACTGCTTCTGGTAAAGGTAAAACACAACCTGTTGCTGACAACAAGACAGCAGCTGGCCGTGCTAAGAACCGCCGCGTAGACGTCGAAATCATCGGTAGCAAGGGTTAATCTCCCTACCTTTGACTGAGCACCGCCGCCTCGTGCGGCATGCTCTGACTAGAAAGGCCTCGCTTGCGGGGCCTTTTTTTATGCTTGCTGTTTGAGCTCACTATTTGAGCTCACTGTTTGAGTCGGCTTTTTGTTCGATTTGCAGGCCAACACAGCCATGACTACGCGTGTGTCAAGTCCGGAAGGGGTTTGCCTCACACTAAACGCGCTGTTGTGCGAATATAGCGAAAGTACCTCACGAGTATGCCCGATACCTGGGGCATAAACGTTTACAGAGCAAATATCAAGATGACGACTCACACTCCCCCTTCAGGCAACGTCGATCAGGCTGAACTCGATAAATTTAGCGCACTGGCGTCGCGCTGGTGGGATCCCAATAGCGAATTCAAACCGCTACACGCCATTAACCCCTTAAGGCTGAACTGGATTAAAGAGCTCGTGGGTGGTCTAGAGGGTAAAAAAATTCTCGATGTAGGCTGTGGTGGCGGGATTTTGGCTGAAAGCATGGCGGTGGCCGGTGCTAAGGTCACAGGTATTGATCTGGCCGACAAATCACTGAAAGTGGCACAGCTACATGGCCTGGAGTCTGGCGTCCCAGTGACGTATCGCAGCATTAGCGCCGAAGACATGGCTGCTGAACAACCGGCGCAGTTCGATATCGTCACTTGCATGGAGATGCTTGAGCATGTGCCTGATCCAGGCTCGATCGTGCAGGCTTGCTCGACCTTGGTCAAGCCTGGTGGTTGGGTGTTTTTTTCAACGCTTAACCGTAATCCAAAATCATTTTTGTTTGCGATTGTGGGCGCCGAATATATCTTGCGCCTGCTGCCACGCGGCACGCATAGCTGGCGCAGCTTTGTTCGGCCCAGCGAGCTATCTGCGTCGGCCCGTGCTGCAGGGCTGACGACACTACAACTTAAGGGGATGAGCTACAACCCTTTTACAGAACACTACTCGCTTAACCACGACACAAGCGTCAATTACTTAATGGCCACACAAAAATGACTGCACTGATTTTGTTTGACTTTGATGGCACCTTAGCCGACACGGCCCCCGACTTGGCCGCTGCAGCGAATCGTCAGCGCACACGGGCTGGCCTTGAGCCACTGCCGCTTGAAGTATTGCGCTCCTACTCTTCAGCCGGTGCGCGCGGGCTGTTGCGTTGCGCGTTGAATTTAACGCCCGCTGACGAGGCCTACGAGGCGCATCGCGTGCAGTTTTTAAAAGATTACGAAGCCGCGATGACGGTTGATACGTGTTTGTTTGAGGGTGTGCCAGAGCTGCTGGCGCAGATTAAAGATGAAGGGATGGCCTGGGGGATCGTGACCAATAAGGCTACCTATCTAGCAACACCGATTGTTGCGGCCTTAGGTCTGGCGCAAGATTGTGCAGTGCTGGTGTGCGGCGATACAACCGCGCACTCTAAGCCCCACCCTCTTCCGCTTTTACACGCCGCACAGCAAGCCGGTTATGGCGTTGAACGCTGTCTATACGTGGGTGATGACTTGCGTGATATTCAGGCCGCGCAAGCTGCCGGTATGCGTTCGATTGCTGCCGCTTATGGCTATTGCGGACCCGAGCACCCGCCCGAAACCTGGCAAGCTGATCATTGCGCGTACGCGGCTAAAGAGATGTGGCCTGCGATCAAGCAATTGATGCGTTAAACGGCAAGACCAATACCTCTGCAAGGGACGCTGATCGGTCGAGCACTCAGCCATTGGATACTTGGCAAGACCTGAGTCAGTCACTGAGCGATTGGCACGCCGCTCGCCATCCAAGAAAAAGTGATCTTAGACAAGAAGATTTACAACAAATAACAATCGCCGCACTCTTTTACATCTTTGTTGTCTGAATGTGACGGTTGTTCGTCTACAATCGTACTACTGGGGCCGATCCGGATTCGACGTGGGTCGCGAAACAGTGCAGGGCATGCCGAGCCCCAGTTCGCTCGTAAATCCACTGGAAACACTATAAACGCCAACGACGAGCGTTTCGCTCTGGCCGCTTAAGCGGTAGAGCCGCTGCACTGATTTGTCTTTGGGTCAGGTAGAGCAATCTACAGCAGCGTCATTTACAAAGAATCGGCGGTTGGCGGGTCACTCGTCAACTTCTTAAATCCAAGTGAATCGCCAAGGTCCGGCCTGTCGTTTGGCAAAGTCCAAGGTTAAATTCAAAATGAAACGACTACGCATGTAGAACTGCCTGCAGAGGGCTCGCGGACGGGGGTTCAATTCCCCCCGGCTCCACCATTACCGCACATACCAACCCTTCGGGGTTGGTATTTTTTTGCCTACAGGTTTGGGTTCATGCGGGTGTGTGGGGAGCGTTGCGGACTGCGGAGACGGGGGTTCGGGGCGGTAAAAGGGAGGGTTTTGTCTCTGGGGGCGGATAGTCTCTGTGAGTCTGTACCAGTGATATGGGTCGAAGTCCGCGAGTGGTTTTTGAAAAACCTTTTAAAATCAATGTGTTACTTGCGGACTGATCGTGCGAGTTTTTGTGTGGCATTGGGTAGTAAAAGAGACTGCAATGCGGTGGTGTGGCGTCTGGTGAGACACCGATGTATTCATACTGCTCACCTCAATAAGACAAGTCGTCGCGTCAACTATTTCGCATAATCATTTAATCTCTAAGAAGAAACCAATTGATCAGAGCGAAATTGTAAATTTTTGGAGCTGTTCTATGGCCGTGCTGTGTGAAGCGATATCAGTCATCGTCAGGCGTGATTCAATAGATAAGTTCTACCAAGGCGGCTGGTTACCCTCGTCATCAGAAAAAAGTACCAACGACTTTGATTTCCCGTTGAGCAGTTTGATGACGAGCCCGATGAACTCCAAGTCGCAGGGGTAATCAGCACCTGCGGCGATCAACCAGCAACCATCCGCCTTGCGGCAAATAGCCGCTATGCATTAAATTAATTCGATCTACTAGGCACAAAACCACCTTGGTCAGTACTGATGGCCGGTTTTTGAGCTTTCACTCACTCGTACACGAGACTCTATGCAATTTCCTATCGGTTTACAAATTCGACATAGGGATGGCGCGACAGGTGTCATCATTGATCAAGTAAGAAATAGGCCTGG
>CALFXX010000014.1 GCA_937952975.1 uncultured Alcaligenaceae bacterium | reverse complement strand
CGGTAAAGGCGACCCCTTGCGCGACTGGCGTATTCAGGGCTTTAGCGTGCACTGGAAAGTTTATGCGCGTAACAAAAAAAGTGTGACGCTTGATTTGCGTGCCGACGAAGGTAAAGAGCTATTGTTAAAGCTTGTCGAGAAGGCTGATGTCTTAATTGAAAACTTCAGGCCTGGCACGTTAGAGGCTATGGGGTTTGCCCCCGAGGTCTTGTTAAAAAGAAACGCTGGGATTGTGGTCGTGCGTATTTCAGGTTGGGGGCAAGATGGCCCCTATCGTTTGCGGCCTGGGTTTGGCACGCTGGTTGAAGGCGTGTCAGGTTTTGCAGCTAAAAATGGTTTTGAAGATCGTGAGCCAGTGCTGCCGCCCTTAGCGATGGCTGACATGATCACGGGTCTGTATGGCTCTTTTGCCGTGATGACTGCGCTTCGGCACCGCGACCAAACCGGACGCGGCCAGGTGATCGATTTGCCTTTGCTTGATCCAATGTATTCAGTGTTAGGGCCTTCGGCGGCCGTCTACAAATTGACCCAAAAAATTGACCCGCGTATCGGTAGTCGCTCAAACACCGCAGGCCCTCGCAACGTATTTCCGACCAAAGACGGTCGTTGGATCTCGATGTCTGCCTCAATGCAAGTGATGGTGAATCGCTTGTATACGGCACTCGGTGTACCCGAGATGTTGACCGACCCACGTTTTCGTACCAACGCAGATCGTGTTGCGAATGCGGATGCCGCTGAAGCGCCGATTCGTGCGTTCATCTCAACGCATACCCTTGAAGAGGGGATGGCGTTTTTTGAGAAAAATGAAATCACCGCAGCCCCTGTCTACGCAATTGATCAGTTCATCGAAGACCCACATGTGATTGCCAGAAAGATTGTGGTGGATATGCCCGATAAAGAAATGGGATCGATTCCGATGCATGCTGTGGTGCCGCGCTTATCTGACTCGCCTGGGGCGATTCGTCGGCCCGCGCCAGAGTTAGGCGAACACACCGCTGAGTTGCTCGGGCGTATCGGCATTGATGCTGCGACACAGCTTAGTCTGAAAGAAAGAAAAATTATTTAAGGGTGGCAGCTATGAGTCAAAGCAAAAACTTGCGACGTTCGTGGCTGATTGTGCCGGCTGACCACGACGACATTGTGGCGTATGCCGAACCTCACGGTGCGGACGTAGCGGTGCTCGATCTTGAGTACAGCGTACCGCCCAAAAATAAAGAGCTTGCCCGAGCGGGGCTCGGTGCACAGATCGCGAAACTTGCAGCTACTAATCACGAGGTTTTTGTGCGCGTGGATCGTGCAACACGCTGGGCTGACGTGCGTGCAGCGATCAGTCGTGGTTTGAAAGGGATTGTGCTGCCGTCTCCGGATGACGCCGCGGATGTCGCTGAACTTGATGCGTTAATGACTCAGCTTGAAAAAGAGCGAGGCATAGAACTCGGCACGATCGAAATCGTGCTGATGCTTGAGTCGGCAAAAAGTTTTTGGAATGCTGAGACTCTTGCTCGGGCAAGTGCGCGAGTCAGTGCGCTCGCTGTCGGTCGGATTGACTTGTCAATGATGCTTGGTAGGGTGCCACAAAACGAGTTTCGTCTGTACCGTTTCTTGATGACGCGAACGCTCGTGGCGGCTCGCATGCTCGGCAAACAACCGCTCGGGGCCTTTTGGCGTCCAGGTTCACGCGGCGGTGTGGCATCAGTCGAAGAAACGATGCGCGCAGCCCGCGAGGCACGCTTGTTAGGGTTTAGTGGCTGTGTCTGTGCCGCAATCGAGCAGGTCGCGCCAGTAAATATAGGCTTTGGTTAGGCCGTCAAACCTTCAAGTAACCGCTACAACAGAGCCGTTAACGCTTAAAAATTTTACGCATTCATTTTTTGGATAACTAGCAATGCCACCTTATATCCGTCGTTCATTGATTTGCTTGTCAGTCGACGATCCAATGCTTGCAGAAAAAGCCTTTGAGTCGTGGGCCGATGCGATCATTTTGGATATTGTCAAAAGCCCAGCGCAAGACTGGCAGCAAGTGCTCAAGGCCAGGATGCCAGCGGCCATCGCCGCCGCCGCTCAGGGCGGTGCTGAAGTATTTGTGCGTTTGAATGCAGGCACTGCGCAAGCCGAACTTGAGGCGACAGTCTTTACCGGATTGACCGGGGTGGTGCTCGTTGGGGTGGGCGATAGCGCTGAACTTGTGCGGGTAAGTGAGCGACTTGAGATTCTTGAACGCGAGCGGGGTCTGGCAAGCGGCTCCGTTGAGCTTGATCTTGAAATCACCACTGCCCAAGGTGTATGGAACTCGCTAGAGATTGCTCGTGCAAGCCCAAGGGTTGGTACGATGACGATTAACGAACAAGCCTTGTATCAACATTTAGAGATCCCCTTTGAGACGACCCTTGAGGTCGAACCGATCGAATTTATCAAGGGGCAAATTATTACTGTTGCCACGTCAGTCGAAGCTCAAGCGCAAGGGATGAGCTATCCGCTATGTGTTTCGCAAACCGAAGTCGATGAAGCTGTGCTTAAAAAAGCTGTACGCCGCGCGCGGGACACGGGATTTAAAGGTGCCGTGTGCGCACAGGTTTCTTGGGTCAAGGCATGCAATGAGGGATTTTGTCCAAGCGCAGATGAGGTCGAGTACTACAAAGAGGTTCGACAAGTGTTTGCTGAAGGCTTGAAGCGAGGCCTAGCCTCCGTGCCACTGAACGGGAAGATGATTGACGTGCCCGTTGATTTGCGCGCCGAGGTCTACCTTGAGTGGGCAGACCGCGTGGCCAAGCGCGATCAGCAAAAAATTCAAGCCCACCAACGTTGAATGAGGAAAAAGACATCATGACGCACAGAGTGGCCCGCTGCACAATGTTTGTAACGCCGACGAATCCACGCTTTATTGATAAGGCTTGGACACGCGGTGGCGATGTGTATATTCTTGATATCGAAGATTCGATCCCGCTTGCTGAAAAAGCGCGCTGTCGTGGGTTGATTCGTGAATCCATTCAAAAAGCCAACAAGGGCGGTGCAAGTATTTACGTTCGTATTAACAAGCCTTTTGTTGATGCGGATTTACCTTGTGCGGTCTGGCCTGGTGTTGACCGCATCATGTTGCCAAAAACTGATACCGCCGCTGAAATGCAGTACGCCCATGCATTGATTAGCCAACTGGAAAAAGAGCATGGCGTGCCTGTGGGGTATATCGAACTATCACCGATGATTGAAACGGCGTTGGGCGTGGTCAATATCCACGAGATTTTATCGGCAACACCTCGAAAGATCTGGTCAATGGGCGGCGGTACAGGCTACGACATGGCTGTGAACTTGGGCATTGAGATGTTCGTGGATTTTGATCAATATGCCTACACGTCGTCTTATGTTGCATTGGCTGCGATGAGCTTAGGGATCGAAGCGTCTGGTGGGGTATTTATTCATAACCCATCGGGTCGTGTCGATCAACGCGATCACGCAATCGAAGAAGCTGAAACCTTACATGCTGCCGGCGTACGTCAAATTACCGCGCTGCATCCAAATTTTATCGAACCGCTGTGTACTGGCCTGGCCCCTACTGCGGATGAAATGGCTTGGGCGCAGATGGTTGTAGAGGTCTGGCAAGAGCTCACACTTGCGGGCGAAGCAGTGACGACCGTTGAAGGCAAGGTGGTGGACTGCTACGAATATGAACTCGCGCTTAGAACGCTTGAGTGGGGCAGGGCTTGTAAAGAAAAAGACCTGTTTAAAGAGAAGGCGCTGGCGCGGGCGCAGGCGGCGGCTCAATAATGCGTTTTTAAGCGTTCGCGATGCCCAGGTTCATCACGCCTCTTAGGATGTCTGCTTTAAGGATGATGTGCCGTGAGGCAAGATTGCGGTGATCGGGAGAACGTGTTTTGGGTTTAAAGCCCATGACGCTCTTGAAAATAGTTAGACGCGCGCTATTTCTTTTCTAGAAATTTAAGCAACTCTGAAAACTGAGCACTGTACTGGTCAATTTCTTTACGAAAAACATCGGGCCCCTGCGCATCGACCAGATACCCGTGTTTTTTAGCAAACTCACTAAACTCGGCGCTCTGACCGATTTCCAATGAGGCGGCTACCAGACGATCGTGTACCTCTTTAGGCATCCCCTTGGGGCCGATGATGCCGTACGAAGCGGGCAAGCTGACGTTGTAGCCGGCATCTACGATCGAAGTCGCATCCGGGAAAAGATAATACGATCCCTTCATAAACGCGGCGAGTACACGTGCATTGCCGGCCTGAACATGCGCCACGACTCCCGGTCCTTGGGTCGCCAGGGTCTCAACGCGACCCGATAGCATGGCGATTACAGCTTCGCCGCCACCACCACTAAACGGAATTGACGCGATGCGAACACCCGCGACCTTGTTGAGCTCTTGAATCGCAAGATCAGGGGCTGTTCTGACGCCTGACACTGAGACACGAATTTTCCCTGGGCGCTGGCGCACATCCGCCATCCACTCGGCGAAGTTTTTCCAGGGCGCATCGTTGCGCACAATAATCAGCGTGGGTAGGTCAACCAGTTTAGCGATCGGCGCGTAGTCGTCGCTTGATTTGTAAATGAGCCCTTTGTTGATCAAGGGCTGAAACGCGAGCGATGCATTGGTGCCTAAGCCGATTGTGTAGCCATCAGGTTTTGCACGCACCATTGCGCTTGTGCCGATTGAGGCCGAGCCACCTGGCTTGTTTTCAACGTTGACGTTAGTCTTCAATATTTTTTCTAACGCGCTGCTAAAGAACCGTGAGAGCGGGTCGGTCGAGCCGCCAGGCCCATAGGGCACGATGAAGGTGATGTCTCGGGTTGGGTATGTCTGGGCGTTTGCTGTGGCGCTCAGGGAGAACCCCAATACGATTACCGCTACTTCAATGATTCGTGACATCCATCTCAAGTCCGTCTCCTTGGTCGGGCCAGCATCGCCCATTTTGATACTTTTAAGATGGCTCTGATATTAGCGGAAAAGAGCGTACAAACTCGTTCAGATTAAGCGTAAGTCGATCGAAACAGTTAAACTTTATCTGTCAGTTGGGTGACGGCGTTGGATGAAGTTTTCGCACGAGCGTGCCGGATTGCGCTCAGCTTTCAACCTCTGAAGCTTGCAAGGTTCAAATCGTCGGTAAAGTCGCGACAGCCTGTTACGTACATATAAAAGAGACATTCAATGATTCAACATAAAGTCATCTCAGCCTTCATCTTGGCTCTTAGCTTGTTCGCACTGCCTGCGGTGCACGCAGCGGATGCTTTCCCAACAAAGCCTGTTCAAGTCATTATTCCGTTTGCGCCTGGTGATACTGACACCATGTTGCGGCCCTTCATCGACAAGATGGGCGAGTTTTTGGGGCAGTCCGTCATCATGACCTACAAGCCCGGTGCGGGTGGTGGCATTGGGGCCAATATGGTGGCAACAAGCCAGCCCGATGGATACACGCTTGTTGGCACCTCGCAAGGGTCGATCGTGGTCGTACCAACTTTTAACAAAGAGATTAAGTACTCAACCGAATCGTTTGCGCCTATCGCCTCCTTATCTGAGGGGGGCTTTATTCTGGTCGTGAAAGCCAATTCGCAATGGAAAACTATGCAAGAGTTGATCGACTATTCGAAAAAGAATCCTAAAAAAATTAACTACACCACCTCTGGTGCAATGGGTGTCACGCACTTGATCGCAGAGATTTTTGCGAATGAGGCTGGTATTGAATGGACGCACATCCCCGAGAAGGGGAGTGGCCCTGCAGTGACCGCTTTGCTGGGTGGGCACGTTGAATTGTCCTCGGCCGCAATTGGCCCTGCGTTAGCCCACGTTCAGTCGGGTAGTCTGCGTGCGTTAGCGGTCTTCGGCGATAAGCGTCTGCAAGCGTTTCCTGATGTCCCCACCTTAAAAGAGCTTGGCTACAAAATCGAAGCCCGCGCGCTGTATGGTATTTCTGCACCCAAAGATACACCTAAAGAAGTGATTGACGCGATCTACTCAGCGGCTAAAAAAGCGAGTGAAAAATATCAGACTCAAATGAGCGATAGCCTACGTTCGATCGGCGCGCAGATCGCCTTGCTTGATCCAAAAGAGTATGCGGTCTATCTCGCAGACCAAAAGACGATGTTTACGAACGCAAAGCAAACGCTGAAGTTAAGCGAGTAAGGTTAAGCGAATAAGGTTCGTTAAGTAAGTTTCAATTTTTTGTAAAAAAACTTGATTCGAAAGTAATCTCGCTTTATAAACAAAAGATAAATGGCGCACAGCATTGTGCGCCGCACAACTCTAAGCGAGACAAAATGAATTTCGTGGCGATCACTGTCACCCTTGAGGGCTTGGGTTTCCCATGCCTTGCTGATTGCCGAGCACGGCAATCATGATTCAGGTATTTGAAGATTTTTTACAAGCGTTCATCGCCGGCTTACTGACCGGTACAAACTATGGCCTGATGTGTGTTGGCTTGAGTTTGATTTTTGGTGTCATGCGAGTGATCAACTTCGCCCAAGGCGACTTCATGATGCTAGGCATGTACACGGCGTATTACGTGTTTGGTCTATTCGGCGTGGGTCTTCTGTTTGGGCCAAGTGTCGCACCTTATCTGGCAGCGCTCGCTGCAGGTCCGGTCATCTTTGTATTGGGTATTTTGATTCATAAGTACTTAATTAGTAATGTGACCGGAGTCAAAGGTACTGCACTTGAGGCCGAGGGGCATTATGCGCAGTTGATTCTGACGCTGGGCATTGCATTGATTATGCAAAATGGCGGTCTCTACTTGTTTGGCTCGACCCCGGTTTCAATATCGACTCCGCTTTCGTCCAAGGCATGGGAGCTTGGCCCCTTGTGGGGTGATTCGCTCAGTATGTTTGTCAATCAAGGGCAAACCGTTGCCGCGGTGATTGCGGTCGTTGTTGTCGTGCTCTTTGTCACCATCATGAACCGCTCGCGCTTGGGTAAATCGCTCAGGGCTGCAGCCGACAATCCTGAGGCTGCGATCTATATGGGGATTGACGTTGACCGTGCGTATCGTCTGGCTTTCGGCTTTGGCGTTGCGATTACTGCCATTGGAGGCGGATTACTGGCCTCAAGCTATCCCTTTCAGCCCTACGTCGGGATTGACTATGTGATTGTGATGTACGCCGGAGTGGTGCTCGGTGGCATGGGTAGTGTGTCAGGTGCCTTCTTTGGCGGCCTCATGATCGGGCTTGTGCAGCAACTGTCAACGCTGTTTTTACCCAATCAGCTGCAAAATTCGGCAATCTTCGTGGTGTTTTTATTGATTATCCTTTTGCGGCCACAGGGTCTGTTTGGTAAGGCATTGCGTCGCACATGAAAGCACAAGCTCAGCACAAGTCGTCTGCACGGCGCCCCATCGTACTGATCGCCCTGTTCGGGCTGATCTATGCCTTACTGACTGCCAGCGTTCATAATAGTTACTACCAACTCATCATGGCCGTGGTGCCTATTTGGGCCGTGATGGGCTTGTCGTGGAACATCTTAAGTGGCTACAGCGGCTATGTGTCGTTTGGTCACGCCGCTTTTTTTGGTTTAGGTGCTTACTTTGTTGCGTTGGCACAGATCAAGCTTGGTATGACGCCTTGGGTCAGCATCCCGATCGCTGGAGTGATCGGCGGCATCGCGGGCCTGCTTGTGGGGATTCCAACGTTTAGGTTACGCGGGCATTATTTTGCGTTGGCCATGCTGGCTTATCCCTTAGCATTTTTGTACTTTTTTGAATGGCTCGGCTACCAAGAACTCGCTCTGCCGATGATGCGCGATGAGCCTTTTAAGTACATGCAGTTCGAAGACACGAGAATATATGCCTACATCGCGTTGGGCTTAATGCTAGCAGCCATGCTTTTGTCGAGTTACATCGAGCGTTCGCGGTTTGGGTTATCGCTGATGGCGATCAAGCAGGACGAGGCCGCAGCTGAAGCCGCAGGGATTGATACGCTGGTCTGGAAATTAAAAGCGATTACCTTAAGTGGCATTCTGGCTGGGACCATCGGTGGGCTATATGCGGTGGTGCTCTTGATCGTGACGCCACCGGCGGTTTTTGGGATGCTCGTGTCAGCTCAAGCGTTGATCCTGGCAATGTTTGGAGGTGTGGCAACGCTCTGGGGCCCCGTCATCGGTGCCGTTGTACTCGTGCCACTGAGTGAATTCTTACACGCTCGGCTTGGGGATGTGATTCCGGGTATTCAAGGGGTCGTTTATGGCCTGGCGATTGTGATCGTGATCTTGCTTGCTCCTGAGGGGGTATTTTGGAAGGTCAAAGATCTGCTGCGCAAACGGCGTTTGAATCAAACCGCTACGTCTTCTGCTGGGGCTCTCATTGACCAAGCGCTTGAAGTCAACAGCCTACCAAATAAGCACGCCGACCCCTCACTGCTTGAAAATCCAGCAGACGTCCGGTTAGGGCAGAATCGCCTTGTGTCTGACGACGCGTTGAGTTCACGGTCGCTTTCACGCAATCCTGCGTCAACAGTGGTGGTCTTGGAAGCGCGCGATGTCTCCAAAGCCTTTGGTGGCTTGAAGGCTGTACAGCACGTGAGCTTGAAGGTCATGCAGGGCGAGGTGCTCGGCATTATTGGCCCCAATGGTGCAGGCAAAACGACCTTCTTTAATCTTTTGAACGGCTTTATTCGACCCGACAGTGGCGAAATTATTTTGAACGGCAAGAATATTGTCGGCAAGCTACCGTATCAAACCTGTGTTGCCGGTGTTGGGCGCACCTTTCAAGTCGTGCGTCCCTTTAGAAGAATGTCGATTGCGCAAAACGTGATTGTCGGTGCGTACGTGCACGCAAAGACAGATGCTTTGGCTCAAGAGGCTGCAACGTGGGCGATGGAACAAGTGGGCATACTCGAGCAGGCAGATCGACTTGCCGGAGAGCTCTCGAGCAAAGAGTTACGTTTACTCGAGCTTGCGCGAGCGTTAGCCGGTAAGCCTAAAATTCTGCTGTTGGATGAAACGTTGGCTGGCTTAGGCGCCAGCGAAGTTGAAGAGTTGATCACTGTTATCAGACAGCTCGCCGCCCAAGGCATGACAATCGCGATTATCGAGCACACCATGCAAGCCATGGTTCGGTTGGTCGATCGTTTTGTGGTGTTGGATCATGGCGCAGTATTGGCTGAAGGTTCGCCAGATAGCATTACAAAAAATCATGCCGTCATTGACGCTTATTTAGGTAAAAAGTGGAGAGCGGCCAATGCTTAAAATTACAGGGCTGAGCTCAGGCTACGGTGGCTTGCCCGTGCTAAACGACATCTCGATCCATATTCGAGAGGGTGAGTTTGCGGCGATCGTGGGCCCTAATGGCGCCGGAAAAACGACGCTGTTCAAAACGCTTTCAGGCACAGTTTCAGCGATGCATGGATCGATAGAATTCAATGGCCAGAACTTGTTGGCGGTGCCCCCAGCAAAGCGTGCACATCTAGGGATTGCACACATCCCAGAGGGTCGTCAGGTTTTTCCGACTCTCACCATTCTTGAGAACCTTGAGATGGGCGCCTATACGCAGGCTGGGCAAGACGCGTGGAAAGAAAATATTGAAAAGATTTTTTCTTGGTTTCCAGTGTTGGCTGACCGACAAAAATCACAGGCGGGCGCACTATCGGGTGGCCAACAGCAGATGCTAGCGATCGCGCGGGGGATTGCTTCGTCGCCCAAACTGTTGATGTTCGACGAGCCTTCAATGGGTTTGGCGCCGACGATTGCTGACGAAATTTTTGAGCGAATCATCACCATTCACCGCGAAATGAGGCTAACTGTTTTGTTAGTTGAACAACGCGTAGCCGAGGCACTGCATTATGCCGATCGTGGCTATGTGTTGGAGTCGGGGAAAATCGTGCTTGAGGGTAGCCCAGATGATTTAAAGAGTAATGATCGAGTCCGTCGTGCGTATTTGGGAATGTAGAAAAGTATTTGGGAATGTAGAAAATATTAATAACATCAGGAGAGACACATGTTGCACAACAAGAAAAACGCTATGAGAAGAACTATCCTAAGCACGGCCTTCGCGGTTGTTGCGCTTGCTGGTTCGGGCTCTGTATTGGCACAGGCAAAAGATGTTGAAATTGGCTTGATTGCGCCGATGTCAGGCCCCTGGGCACGGCAAGGCGAGGTGATGAAGATCGCTGCTGACTTAGCGATTTCAGAGATCAACGCGCAAGGCGGGATCAAGGCCTTAAATGGCGCAAAACTTAAGCTTGCAGTGTTTGATGCGGGTGAGAGCGTCGAAAAATCTAAAAACGCAGCACAGCGTATGGTCGCCGATGGCGTCAACCTCGTTGGTGCGACAGGTGCCTATCTAAGCTCGTTTACCCTCGCTGTGACTGAAGTGACTGAGCGTGCAAAGTTACCGGTGTTAACGTTTTCGTATGCAGACTCAATCACGACGCGTGGCTTTAAGTACGTTTTCCAGACCTCTGCTACAGGCGACGCACAAGCTGCGGGTTCTTTGCCTGCACTGGTTGCTCTAGCCGAAAAAACAACCGGCAAAAAGCCTAAAACGATTGGTATTGTGATGGACAACACTGCAGCGTCAGTGTCCTTCGTTAAGCCTATTAAAGAAACGCAGTTAGCTAAGCTCGGGCTTGAGCTCGTAGTCGATGAGGTTTTTACACCACCGCTTGCGAATGCTACACCGCTCATTCAACGCGTGCGCTCTAAGCGCCCAGACATGCTGCTGCTCTTGCCAACAGCAATCCCAGACGCCAAGCTCTTGCTTGAAAAAATGAATGAATTTGGTATCGGCAAAGGTAAGATGCCGACTATCTCGAACGGCGCAGCGATTCTTGATCCAGATCTGTTGACCAACATGAATGTCGAGCAACTCGAAGGCGTCATGTCGGTCGTGGCTAACTGGACGACGAGTGCACAAAAGCCCATGATTGAAGAGTTTAAAAAGAAAAGTGGGCAGCCCTGGGCAACACAGCACTTTGTGACAACTTATGGCGATATGTGGATCTTCAAAGCAGCGCTCGAAGCTGCCGGCAAAGCCGATCGTGAGGCCGTTGCCGAGGCGCTCAGAAAGATGGATTTAAGCAACGGACCTGCCGATTACTTTCCGGGTGGCAAGCTTAAGTTTGATGCGGCTGGGCGTCGAGAAGGTGCGAGCCTGCTTATCGTGCAGTGGCAACAGGGGATTCCTGTAACTGTCTATCCAGAAAAAGAATCTCTGGCGGCACCCATTTGGCCTAAAAACTAAGTTGCTGCAAGGCGTTTGTGATTGATTACTGAAGGGCGGGCGCCATCGTTGGCATGTTTTAGCCTACGATGTCGCCCTGCTAGTGAGCGCTACTGCGTCAGTTGCTTGACCATTTGATACATAAACTCACGCCCATCGTAGAGACTCTTTTTTGCAACGCGCTCGTCTAAACCATGTGCGCGGTTGTCGCTGGGCTCAAAGAAGATTCCAGAGACGCCGTACATCGACATACCAGCATTGCGCATAAAGCGGCTGTCCGTCGCACCGGTACTCATAAAAGGTACAACCGTTACGCCTGGCCACATCTTTTCTGTCAAAGTATCGATAACACTCATGACGTCGGCACGTAGGGGTGAGGGCGGGCTGACAAGAGGCGGATTGACTGAGTTGACGGTTATCTGTTCAGCACCTATGACTTTGCGCAAGGTCGCATCGACCTCTTTCGGGTCATCGTGTGGCAAGATCCGGCAGTTAACCGTTGCCTTGGCGGTTTGAGGAAGTGCATTATCGGCGTGCCCAGCATTGATGCGGGTAACAACACAGGTGGTGCGTAAAATTGCGTTATAGAGTGGACTCTTGGAGAGGCGATCCGTTGTCTCTTGACTAGGATTGCCAGCGGCCACGGCAAGCATGTCTTCTTTAAGCTGACCAGTTTCGAACTTTGCGCTACGCTCAAAATAAACTTTTGTGACCTCGGCTAATTTGACTGGAAATTTATATTCTCCAATGCGAGTCAGAGCCGCTGTCAGAGGGTAGGCTGGGTTACTGGTGGTCGGTCGCGAACTATGTCCTCCGACATCTGTGGCCACGAGTTCATAGGTCGTATACATTTTTTCTGCGATCTGAACGTTCTGTAAGATCGGTTTGCCGTTATTCAGCTGGCCACCACCACCTTCATTAATACCAAAATCAGCAGTGATTAATTCGGGATGATTTTTAATCAGCCACCAGGCGCCGTTGGTTGGCACATCGCCCATTTCTTCATCTGACGTTAACGCAAGAATAATGTCACGTTTAGGTTTGAAACTTTCACGTTTTAATTGTCCAAGAATAGAAACAAAAGCGGCGGCCATTGATTTGTCATCGGCCGAGGCACGGGCCGTAAAATATTCGTCATCTTCTTTCAAGACAAATGGATCCGTTTTCCAATCTTCTCGCTTGGCTTCAACGGCATCAACGTGGGCCAGCAATAAGATAGGCTTTTTGCTACCGTCGCCCTTTAGTCTGAGCACTAGGTTTCCCTTGCGTGGGAAAGGTTCAAAAATTTGAACCTCGGCATCGCTAAAACCATCTGCTATTAAATATTTTTTCATCGCCAACACGGCTTTAGTATTGTCGCCGACCGAGTTGGATGTGTTGATGTTTACGAGTTCTTTATAGATGCCGTGAAAGCGTTGCTGCTCAGGGGTCAGTTGCGCCGACTGTTGCGCGAACCCCGTGGTGACTAGTCCGACTAATACACAGCTTAAAGCGGTTTGTTTTATTTTTTTAGTCTTCACAAGATTTCCAGAGAAGTTTGAATGTTTGAAGTCTAGAGGGGCAACGCAAAACGGATTACAAAAAGTTTAGACTATAGGATCAATTTTTTTCTTATCCATCATATTCTAAGGCGTTATTGCTTAAGTTTGATCTTTGAATATTTAATCACTTTTTCCGATAAGAGAAATAAGACAACAAACGAAATGGCTTGAGGTTCGTGTTAAAAATACTTAAAGGAGACCTCCATGCAAAAAATACAACTTGGCCGTTCAGGCATTGCTGTACCACCAGTCATTTTTGGTTGCAACATTTTTGGTTGGACAGTCGATAAGGCGCAGTCGTTTCGTTTGTTAGATGCCTTAGTCGAGTCTGGCTTGAACGCCTTGGATACCGCTGACGTCTATTCATATTGGGTGCTGGGCAACAAGGGTGGTGAGTCTGAAACCATTATCGGAGAATGGCTAAAGGCCCGAGGTCGCCGTCACGATGTGTTGATTTTTTCTAAAGCTGGGATGGAGATGCCAGGCATCGGCAAAGGCTTATCTGCCCAGTATCTGACGCGCGCGATCGAAGATTCGCTGAAGCGACTGCAAACGGATGTGATCGACTTATTTCAGTCGCATCGTGATGATGAGATCACGCCGCACGAAGAAACGCTTGAAGTCTATGACAAACTGATAAAGGCCGGTAAGATTCGCGCGATTGGTGCGTCGAATTATTCGGTAGCACGTTTCAAAGAGGCCCTAGAGGTTAGCGCGCGCACTGGTTTACCACGCTATGAAACGATGCAGCCGCATTACAACTTGCTTGAGCGCGCAATTGAGGCTGACCTTTTGCCACTGTGTGCCAAAGAGGGTGTCGGCGTTATCCCTTACTACGCGTTAGCGTCGGGGTTCTTGTCCGGTAAATATCGCTCTGAGGCAGATTTAAATAAGAGCCCACGCGGTGCGCGCGGGGCTGGCAAATACCTTGATGCCAAGGGCTTGAAAGTATTAGCGGCACTCGACGCGGTTGCTCAGCGCTATCGCACCACGCCTGCACAGGTCGCGATCGCTTGGTTCAAGGGGCGGCCAGCGCTTGCTGCACCCATTGCGAGTGCAACCACGTTTGAACAATTGACTGAGTTGGTGCATGCTGCGGCACTGGTGTTAGACGCCGAAGCTATTGCGAAGTTAGATGCGGCAAGCGCCTAAATAACTTGGCACACCTAAGCTGATAGGTGTGCCGAGTGTTTGGTATAGGCGTTACCGTTAGCGCTTCTGCGAGTGCTACTGTCAGTGTTGCTGTAAGTGCTGCGTTTAACCAAAAATGGCTTATTCGTCGCGGACGTTGGCGTCTTTAATGATCTTGCCCCATTTGGCTAGATCTTTTGCCACGAGTGCATCCATTTGCGCTGGTGTCATTGGCATCATGTCGTAGCCATCGACTTGTATGCCTTTGATAATCGCTGGGTCTTTCATGACCTCATTAAATGCGGGTACAAGTTTAGCCATGACCTCTGCGGGCAAGCCTTTAGGCCCGACGATGCTAAACCAGATCGCGGCGTCAAAACCCTTATAGCCTGATTCGTCAAGGGTCGGCACATTGGGCAACATGACACTGCGTTTAAGAGACGTGACGGCCAAGGGCTTGAGCGTGCCTGCTTCGAGTTGCGTCGCGGCTGAACCTAGCGATGAAAACAAAAAGGGTACATGTCCGCCCAGTACTTCGACCACGGCAGGGTTGCCGCCTTTGTAGGGCACGTGAGTGATGTTCAGGTTTTCAAGCTTGTTAAATTGCTCGCCCGCCAAGTGGCCAACGCCGCCAATGCCTGAGGTGCCATAGCTCCATTTAGAGGGCTCTTTTTTAGCTAAGGCGACCAGTGTTTGGATGTCTTTAGCAGGTGAGTCGGGGCGCACCACAATCACCGTACCACCACCGGCAATCATCGCGATGTTGGTAAAGTCTTTAAGCGGGTCATAGGCAAGCTTGCGCATGTTTGGCAAAATCACCATAGGGCCCGAGTCGGTGATGTGCAAGGTATAACCGTCAGGGTCAGCCTTGGCCGTGATGTCCAACGCAATCGCAGCCCCAGCGCCCGGGCGATATTCCATAATAAAAGGCTGACCAATCATTTTTGATGCGCGCTCGGCAATCGGCCGAATCAGCTTGTCGGCCGCGCCGCCTGCCGTGTAGCCAATGATCATTTTGATTGGCTTGTTGGGGTATTGCGCGAGCGCGACTTGCGGCAACGCGTACAGGCCAATGAACGTGAGTGGCAATACAAGCGCTTTATTAAAACAGTTCAAAATTCTTTTCATGAGGGTCTCCGAGAAACTTCATTTTTTTCTACAGGCAGGATAGCGTCCTGCTATTTAGTGCTGTTGCGAAAAACGGTAAAGCCTAGATGTATGAAAGGTTTAGCATTGGGTGTGCACTCGGCTCAATTCTTGGATGCGGAAAAGATTCAAGTCACTTATCAAGCCTCAGAAAAGACTTGCTCAGGTTTGACCATGCCCTTGACTTCAACCGCATTCCCCGAGGGGTCTAAGACTAAAAATACGTGTTGCTCGCGCGGGGTGCCGATAAAGATGTGATCGGGCTCCATCGCGAAAGGTGTATTGGCAGCACGCAAAGCAGTGAGCATTTTTTGATAGACAGCACTCTCAACGATCACGCCAAAATGCCTTAAGGGATAGGGATTTTTTCCGATATTGACCGACTTATGCGCAGCTTCAAGAGGCGATAGCTGAGCCACAAGATGGTGGCCATAAAAATCAATATCAGCGCGATCGGCGATGACGCGCGTTACGCGGCAACCTAACAGGTCTTGATAAAAAGTCACTGTGGCAGCGATATCGCTCACTGGGATCGAAAGGTGAAGGGTGGCTTTAGTCATGAACACTTTCCAAGATCAGAATCGCTCAAGCATAATGCAATATTGAGTTTTCGAGGTATTTGACTAGGAATCACCCATGCAGCCCCAAGATCTAGAAAAATTGGTGACTTGGAAAATGCCCTTTGGTAAGCATCAGGGCAAGCTCTTAGCCGATTTGCCAGGTAACTACTTAAACTGGTTTGCGCGCGAGGGGTTTCCGGAAGGTGAGATCGGACGCTTGCTGCAGCTCATGCAAGAAATTGACCACAACGGGCTTAAAGGCATTTTGGCGCCGTTGCGAGTGGGCGGCAGATTGTCACCCACTCAGCGCTAGGCGGCTTCAAAGCTAAAGCCCTTTAGCGCTAGGATGCAAAAAGCTTATCGTAGGCCGCCAATAAATTGCTATGCATGGGACTTCCTTGCATATCAACGCCTAACGTATCTAAACCAAAAAAGCGTTCGTCGCCTGAAATCAACGCCCGCGCCTGACGCAAAGTTTCTGCGCCAAACATCAAGCCTAACGAATGCAGATAAGGTTCAGCGTCTTCTAGATTGAGAATGGTCTCGACGCAGCGATACACCAAGCGACGAGCCGGGTTCATTTGCTTGTAGTGATGGATCCAGTCGCACCCTTCAAGGGCTGCATCGATGTCGTTGATCGCAAGCGCCAACAAGGTTTTTAATTCACCAATGCGTAGTTCTTTCCAAGTTGAGCCGTTAGGCGTCGCTAAACCCAAGATCTCCCACAAGGGACGCTCATCGTTCAAATTTAAAGTTTGTAACTCTGCCAACAGTTCGGTGCATTCCTCATCAGTTAAGTCATGCAGCCTGACTAACTGTGGGCGAATTTGATTACCGATGCTGTTGTTCTCCCAGTCAAGATCGGCCACGGGGTAGATCTCTGACATGCCTGGTACTAGGATACGGCAAGCGTAGGCACCTTGTTCGGCAAAATCCGAAATGTAAAGCTCAAAGCCTTCTGCGTGCACGGCATCGCACAACCATTGATAATCTTGCTCGGTAGTGGTGCTGAAGTTCCAGTCGACAAAATCGTAGTCGGGCTCGTCGCCCATAAAGTCCCACGAAATCACGCCACTTGAATCGACGAAGTGAATTTCAAGGTTAGAGACCGCAGTGATCTCATCCATATCAAAGCCGGGTTCAGGAAAGTTTTCGAGCGCGTCAAGTGCTCGGCCTTGAAGCAACTCAGTTAAGGCGCGTTCAAGTGCAATCTCAAAACGCGGATGGGCGCCAAAACTTGCGAATACGCCTTGGTCTTTGGGATGAATCAACGTGACGTTCATGACTGGGTACTTGCCACCCAACGAGGCGTCTTTGACCAAGATGCCAAAGCCCGCATCGCGCAACCCTTTGATACCGGCTTGGATGCCTGGGTAACGTGCAATCACCGCTTCAGGGACTTCAGGCAGGCACAGGCCTTCACTGATGATTCGGTATTTGATGTGACGCTCGAAGATTTCAGATAGGGCTTGAGCGCGTGCTTCGTTTGGGGTGTTGCCGGCTGCCATGCCATTACTGACGTAAAGATTACCGATAATGTTGACCGGAAACCAGGTCAGGGCGCCATCGCTGAGGCGTGTATAGGGCAGGGCACAAATGCCACGATCGACGTTGCCTGAATTTAAATCGACTAAGACTTCGCTATCGATATCGCTGTCGGGGTTATAAAACGCTTGCAAGGTCGGGTTGAGCAACTCTTTGGGCCAGGCGCCGTCTTCGGTCAGGCCAAACCAGCGCTCTTGCGGATAATGCACAAAGCTTTTGTTGGCGCGGGTTTCGCCCAAATGAAAGTGAGTCCAAAAGTAATGGGTGCCCAAGCGTTCAAAAAACTCACCTAAGGCGCTGGCCCGGGCTGCAAGCATGGTGGCACCTTTGCCGTTGGCAAACAACATTGGGCAGTCTTGGTCTTTGACGTGCACCGACCAGATCGCCTCAACCGGGTTGAGCCATGACGATTCATCCAACCGAAAGCCGCGTGCGGCAAGTTTTGCTTGCATGGTGGCGATGGTGGACTCAAGAGAGACGTCTTTGCCTGGGATAAAGCTTTCGGTTTGCATAGGGTCTTGCCAAAAAGAGGTGAGGCTGGAGAATAACCGACTACTGCGGCGATCGTGCTGTCATAACGTGCTTAACGTTCAGTGCTGTGCTTACCAGTCGCCGAGACAAGGGCTGAAGGACTGCAGCGGCCCACGATAAGGTTGTCGTTTGGCTAGGCGACTTGACGCGTTTGATGTAGGTAATTCAAGTGCGGCTTTGACGGGGTTGCCTGAAAGCATACAATTACGGCATTGCACCATAATAAAAAGACAAACTATTTTTCAGGGATTCCTATGAGTGAGTTGAGCTACTGGCTAATTCGTTGCGACAACCAGATGTTGACCGCGAAAGACATGAGCGACGGGCATGTGTTTCCCAGAGGCTATGCCGCTGATTTTGGCAACCCTGAAAATTCGTTATTTGTTGGGCATTGGCAGGGAATTCCGTGCCGTACGATCGAGGTCACAGAGATCCCTTCTCACATCGAAGGCGAGTTGCGCCCTGTGCGCAGCTTGCACGCGTTGGCCGGTGCCGAGTTATTTGCCTTAGCTGGTCGGGCGACGCAGCTGATTGACTGGCAAAAAAACCATCGATTCTGTGGTCATTGCGGGACCCCAACGATCGCGAAAAAAACTGAGTTTTCGATGGATTGCCCAGCCTGCAAGCTCTCGGTTTATCCACGTATTTCGCCTGCCGTGATGGTGCTGATCGAGCGCGGCAATGACCTGTTGTTGGCGCGCAGCCCGCACTTCAAGCCGGGTATGTTTAGTGCTTTGGCAGGCTTTGTTGAACCTGGTGAAACCCTTGAGCAGTGCGCCGTGCGCGAAGTGCGCGAAGAGGTTGGCCTCGAAATTACCAATTTGCGTTACTTTACGAGTCAGTCGTGGCCGTTTCCTAACTCACTCATGGTGGCGTATTTTGCCGACTACGCTGGGGGTGAAATCACCCCTTGTCCAAACGAGATCGAAGACGCAGGATGGTTTTCGCGTGATGATTTGCCACTCGTACCCGATCCGGTCAGCATTGCGCGTCAGTTGATTGACGCGGCGGTTCGAGGCAGTTAACTCTAGCCATGCCTCGGTGCGAGCGTTCACCTAAATCAACGCAGCGCGAGCAAGCACACGGCCGATTACATTGGGCCGTGTCGCGTGTTTCGCAATGTAGTCTTCTTCGCGAAATCTGCAGACCTCATGAGCCGACTGCTTAAACAATCCTTGCTTCTGATCGTTGCTCTTTTGTTTTTTGAGGGCGTCTACGCTCAAACAGCAGGTTACCCAGCGCGCCCCATCAAGCTGGTGGTGCCTGCAGCTCCGGGTGGTGGCACCGATGTCCTGGCGCGTTTAATTGCCAAGCGCTTGTCTGAAGCCCTGGGTCAGGCTGTGGTGATTGATAACAGGGCAGGGGCTGGCGGTGTGCTTGGCTCTGAGCAAGTGGCTCGCGCGGCACCAGACGGGTATACGATTTTGCTAGGGACGGTGGCAACCCATGGCTTGGCGCCTAGCCTAATGAAAGCTATGCCCTATGACCCAGTTGAAGATTTTTCGCACATCACAAAGGGTGTTGTGGTGACAAATATCTTGGTGGTGCACCCCTCTGTGCCTGCTCAGACAGCGAAGGAGTTTCTGGCTTTGGTGAAAGCCAAGCCAGGCGAGTTGAACTACAGCACGTCGGGGCGCGGCTCTGGAGCCTTTATGGCGGGCGAATTATTTTCGCAAATGGCGACTGTCGATATTACCCACGTGCCCTACAAGGGCGGTGGTTTAGCCGTAGCCGGCTTAGTGGCAGGTCATGTGCAATTTAGTTTTGCAACAGCGCCCTCGGTCATGTCGTTGATACAGGCGGGTCGCCTGCGTGCGCTTGGTGTGACAACTCCAACGCGCTTTGCCGGCTTGCCAGAGGTGCCCACCTTAAGCGAGGCAATTTTGCCTGGTTTCGAAGCCAGCAACTGGTACGCCTTTTTTGCGCCTGCGCATACGCCTGAGGCGATCGTGAACAAACTCAATGCAGCAATCCATCAGGCGATGGGATATCCCGAGGTCGTAAAGAGTCTACTCGAGCAAGGTATGGAGCCCACCCTCAGTACCCCGAACGAGCAGAAAGACTTTATCCGCGCCGAAATCACGAAGTGGCAAGCGCTCGTCAAGACGCGAGGGATCGAGGCTGAATAACGCCTGAGCGCAATTACTGCCGACTCATCGTCCAAGAGATATTCTTTTCGCCTTTGAACTGCAAGCGGCCATCGGGCAGTAGGCTGACGTTAATCGGGTGAAACTTTCCATCTTGATAAACCTGTTCGCCCTCAAAGGTGTTGTTGAGAACCGGTTTGAGATAAATGATTTCGTCACCGACTTTAAACTTTGCGCTGTTTGTCGCTGTGGCAGTGCCAACTCCATCCTTGAGTTCATAGCCGTATTTCCATTGCGCGCTAAACCAACGACCGTTGAGCTTTGCTATCGCTGCGGGGGCTTGTACCTTTTGCATGGCGTTGACGGTCAGTGCAAATTCTGGGCCTGCTGATTCACAGTTTCCCACGACATACACATTCTCTTTATCGAGGATGTAAGCTGACCCACAGTCGCCCGAGCCCTGATCGTCGGCGTCGGTGGTCGAGACATAGCGATACTTATCGGGACTCAGTGCATTGAGTGTCGTTTGTAATTCGGTCAGCGTTTTGTTTGCTTGCGCAAGTGCGGCCGCATCCATCCCAGCCGCTTTGATCGAGGCCCGCATGTCCTGCAAGCGCGTGGTCATCTCTTGTTTGCTTGTTGAGCCGCCGTAATACGCCACGCAGCCGCTAAATTTTCCAGTTGGCGCTTTACCGACCCAACGGCAGACTCTGCCATTGTTAATGACATTTTGCCCCGTCACGATCAAGGTAGTTTCGCCACTTTGCCAGCGGCCATGCCAGCGCTCATTGATGGGCTGTGCCTGTGCAGCAAACGAGAGTACTGCACAAGCCAAAGCGAGCAAATAACGTGACATGACCCGGATCTCCTAAGTGAAATTTGCGCTCAGTATACGAAAATCTCTTGCCAAAGTGAGATGAGTTCAAAAATGAGTGCAACGCGACCTGAATTCCAATCGTTTCTTGTGAAAATGATTTCAATGACTCGGTTGGCGAGACGCGAAATGTGGTCTGCTTGTCGTTAAAAATGCTAAAACTATACCCAGATCACAACAAAACAATAGTGATCGTTCAATAATCGGGAGACAACCCAATGTTTGACAGAAAATTCTTTGCGCGCGCGCTCGGCCTACTTGGCGTTGTGCTTGCGAACTGCTTGCCTGTGACATGCTTCGCGCAGGTGGGGTTTCCGGACAAACCGCTTCGCATCGTGGTGCCCTTTGCGCCGGGTGGTAGCACTGACCAAATGGCACGCCTTCTGGCACAGTTGTTGATTAAACAAGAGGGGATTCAAGCGATTGTTGAAAACCGACCAGGCGCCAACACTATTTTGGCCGCAGGGCAGATTGCACGGGGTGCCTCTGATGGTTACAACCTTTTTATTGCGGCGGGCTCAACGGTTGTCTTAAGCCCTTTGCTGTACAAAAAGCTGCCGTTTGATCCGGCAAAAGACTTCAATATGTTGTCGGTGCTAGGCGAGTTTCCTTTGATCGCGGTGGTTCGCTCAGACAATCCCGCCAAAACGCTTCCTGAGTTTTTTGCCTACGCCAGAGCCAAACCTGGAGGCTTAAATTTTGGTTCACCTGGAACGGGCAGCACCTTGCACATGGGTGGCGAAATGCTGAAGCAAGAGGGAGGTTTTAACGCCACCCACGCAGCCTACAAAATTAGCGCACAGGCGCTGATGGATGTTTTAGGAGGCCAACTTGACTTCATGATGGCGGATTACTCGATGGCCGTCGGTGAACTGGCCAATGGTCGCTTGCGTGCCTTGGCAGTGACTTCGGACCAGCGCCTCGCCGCCTTGCCTGACATACCAACCGTCGCTGAGTTTTCTCCAGGCTTTCGAGCCATTGTTTGGTACGGGTTAGTGGTACAAAAAGATACCCCTGAACCCATCGCGACAAAAATTAAAGCCATGACTGACAAGGCTCTAGCCACGCGCGAATATCAAGAGGGAATGGTGAAGATTGGTTTTGTACCGGCGCCACCCATGTCACATGGTGAGGTTCAACAGTATCTGGCCGCCGAGAACGAGCGCTGGGGCAAACTGATACGTGCGCGCAATATTAAGATCGAAGAATAGGGCGGTCGAGCAATTTAGACGGATCGATGCAAGGGCAAAGTCTTTGACGCCACTAGATCGATCCATCAAAAGACGTACCTCTTAGAGGTGTGAGTGCATCGGTTGCCCCGCGACGTCCATCTCGGTGACCAAGACGCAACCGCTTTCAGATTCAGTGATGTACAAGTGACGGTTTTGCGG
>CALFXX010000013.1 GCA_937952975.1 uncultured Alcaligenaceae bacterium | reverse complement strand
GATCTACACAGGCGAAGACACTCTTTCCCTACACGACGCTCTTCCGATCTCTTGATTCAAACTGCAGTGCCACTGACTCGACTTTATTGGCGCTTCGTTGCAGTTTGCCGCAAGCGGCCCTTGGCGTAGCGGTGTCTGAAATCAAGTTGTTGTCTGCGCACAAAGAGGCCGTACGAACCTTTGATTTGAAAGCGAATGATCCACTACGTGCGATTTTGTGTGCTGCGAATCCGCTTGAGCGCCTAGAGTTGGCTGTCAAGGCGACTAAGCTGCCCAAGGCTGAGTTCTCGCAGGTGGTTGCAGATGCGCTGGCGCAATTGACGCATGGCGCACGCGAAGCAGCAGTGGTGTATTTGTTTGAGACCGGCGCAGTGGGGCGCTTAAACACGGCGATTGCCGCGCAAGCAGGCGAGTTATACCGAGACCTGGTAGCAGCACCCACCTTTAGCGAAACTCTGCACGCGTCTCATACGCGTTACACGACCTGGGGGCGCGTGAAAGACTTGCTGTCGAGACTGAATCCCTCAGACCCGCGTGCCCATTTACAGGCGAATGCAATCGCCTCTCTGTTCGCCAAAAAGCATTTGCAAGTACCTCAAGACGCAGAACATGCTTTCGCCGCCTATGCAAAAACTGATACCCAGTTGAGGCAGCTATGAACGAGGTGACTGGCTTGCTGCACAACTCGGGCGTCCCGCCTAAAAGTGTGCTTCGTTACGATGGGCTTTCGGGTCTGGCGACACAAACTGGCCCTGGTGGAAGCGGGGTCACTAAGCTTCGCTACACGGCGAAAGATTTTTTCGGTACACCCTTGCGTTTTCACTTTGATCTTGCCTGGGCCAAGCTTAGCGCCGTTGAGATTTTGAATTATCTGCAGATTGATGTTGTTGCTTCAGCAGCGGTGATTTCGCAAGCAGGTGTCGAGCCCTCAGCCGAGCAGCTAAAAGCGCTTACTGCTGCGCGCACGCAAGCGGCGACGAGGCAGCTTAACGCCTTGATCAACGAACGCGCTCAGGCGTTGCCCTTGCCTGAAGGTTGCGCGGTGATTGTGCCGCGCCCCGAACATCAGGTGTTGTTTGGTGACCTGCTGTCGACCTTGGCCATCTTTAGCAAATGCACAGAGTCGGTTTGGCTGCGAAGCAAAACACCTTCGCTGATTGCTGCGCGTGGCTATAAAGAGGTGTCGCTCTTGATCCCTCCAAATTTCTGTGCACAACTTTCGAGGTTTTCATGCTGAGGTTAACTGAAGTAAATACATATACGTTTTCGAGGTTCTTATGCTGACGTTAACTGAAGCCAAAACATCTACGCTTGCTGAACAGATCTTAGACGTGTTTCCAAGTGGTTCGTACGCCTTATCCGGTTTACTTAGGTTGTTAGATATTGTCGAAACCGAAAGCGTACCAACAGCTGCTGTCGAGTGTTTGGCGCAGCCACGGCTGTTGATCAATCCAAAGTTTGTAGCTGCGCATGCCGAGACCCCTGAAAAACTGTTGATGCTGGTCATGCACGAGCTGCATCATGTTTTGCTTGGGCATACCACCTTGTTTCCGCGAACCACTCCGACTCAAAACTTTGTGTTTGATGCGGTGATTAATGGCATTCTCTGCAGAATGTTTCCGGGTGCCGAGTACACAGCCTTTTTTACTGACTACTACAGCGCGACGAGTTTTCCTGAGTGTTTATTGCGCCCACCAGTAGGCTGGCCCAGGCGGGTCGACACCACCGAGCCCGATTGGCAGGTGACAGACCCAGTTACGCGCGAGCGTATCCAAGAAGTGCATACGGCGCTCTACTCAAAAACTGGCGCAAGCTATTTTGAGGTATATCAGCTTTTGCCAAGGTTGCTGAGGTCGAGTGCAAAAGATGCGAAAAATATCTCTGTAGACCAAGCTGACGTCAGTGATATCCCTTTGTTAGGAGAGCATCGCGCTGCCGCAGACGACGGCAAACTCGAACACACTTCGCCAGTGCTGTTTGATATTGTTCGTGATCTAGTCGAACAATGGCCGCAACCCCCCGATCCGATTAACGGGCGGTCGCTTGCTGAGGTAATGACCACCAGTACGATTTCGCCTCAGAGAAAAAATCCAACTAACAGAGCGCTGTTGCGGTCGTTAATCTGCAAGGTGGCGGATCAACGCGCGGAGGGGCGACTACTCAAACGTCGCCCTGAGGCCACGCCTACCGTGACTGCGATCCCTACGTTTTCAAGGCGTGGCGCTGTGCTGCAAGCGTTGGGTGCACAACTGTTGCTGTATCCCGGCACAGTCAATTGGCCTAAAACTATACCCTCTGGTGACCAGGTACGTGTGTATCTTGACGTCTCAGGAAGCATGGATTCAGTCCTGAAAGCTTTGTACGGGGCGGTGTTTGATTGCAAGGCCTTGGTCTACCCAACGGTGCATTTGTTTTCGACGCGAATTGCCGACATCACCTTGGCAGAACTCAAAGCGGGTAAGTGCCAAACGACCGGTGGCACAGATATTGTCTGCGTGGCGCGACATATGGCTAAGCACCAAGTGAAGCGCGCCCTAATCATCACCGACGGCTGGGTCGGCGCACCCGGTGGCCAACATCTAGCAACCTTAACGCAAGCCAAGTTGGCAGTCGCCTACATAGGTTCTCAAGTGAATCAATCTGATCTGAAATCAGTCGCAAACTACACAACCATTCTGAACGAAGGTGTCTCATCATGATCAAGCAACTCTATAGCGCTGAATTTATATTTCCTGGACATCCCGATAAGTTATCCGATGCGATTGCCGATGCACTCGTATGCGAAGCCCATCTGCGCGAAGCGCGGGCGTTGGTAGGCGTTGAAGTAGCGGTACATCGCGATCATGTGTACGTGACGGGTCGAATCGGGTGTGTCGACGCGCACACCATCGACGTGCAACAGCTTGTTCAAGATGTTTACGAAAGTGCTGGCTATAACGACGACTGGTATCCGTCGCCCGCTCAGGTGCAAGTGGTGTCTAACTTATGCCTAGGGCCCCTTGAAGACGGCGAATCAGAGTTTCGGGCGCTTGCTGATGATCAGGCTGTGTGTATTGGTTACGCAAACGATTTGGTGCCAACCAATCATTTGCCCGTTGAGCAATGGTTGGTGTATAGGTTAGCCAAACGCTTGTACGCACTGCGTCTTGACGCACCCGAGCTTGGCTTGGGGCCTGACGGAAAAGTGCTGATTGCGGTGAGTGAGGTTATAGGCCAGCGCGCGAGCGAACTGGTAAATCGGACTGCGTTGGGAATTGAGCCTGTAGCGGCGGCTGCAGACCAACGCTCTTGGGCGTTAGAACACTTCAGTTGTTCGTTACAGCAAAAGGTGGCGTCTGATGAAGTCGCCTTACATCGAGCCGTTCGCCTGGCTGTCAAAGAAGAGCTTGCGTTCGCCGCCGCGCTTTTACCCGGCTTGTCTGCCGCGTTACCCCAACAGCTCACCGTCAACGGAGCAGGGGCGTTTGAAGTGGGTGGCCCAGAGGGCGATAACGGTCTGTCGGGTAAAAAGCTAGTCGTCGACGCCTATGGCCCACGCGTGCCAATTGGGGGTGGCGCATGGTCGGGTAAAGATTTTTATAAAGCAGACCGAGCCGGCGGCATGCACGCCCGGCGCTTAGCCAAGATGATCGTGCAATTAGGCCTCGCCACCGAGGCGCAAGTTGTGTTGGGGTGGTTTCCGGGCGATCAGCAAGCTAGGGTGCTGCGCGCCACTGGCACTGGCGGCATACCCCTGCAGGTTGAGCACTTAGTTAAAAACTTTGACCTGAGTCTGAATAAAAGCGGTGACTGCTTTTCGCGTAAAAACCTATCTGAGATTGCCCGTTGGGGGCACTTCAGTGACGCGACCTTGCCCTGGGAGGTTTTGGGGCCATTGTGATTAAACAGGCTCATCTTGTGAGACACACGGTGGTGCATACTGTGTCATGTTTTGAAGTTAATTTGGTTTTAATGCCACTGGTATCTTGACAGTGGCTTTTTTTACTGTCATAATGACACTGTCAAAATCTAAAATAACCATTTTCAAATGACTACTCTTAAATCCCTAGACCAATTTGCGGGTAACGCTAGCGAGTTGTGCGCGACCGTGATTGCGGCAAGCAAGCAACATAACTGGCGCGTTGAGCCCGACTCGATCAACGAGCGGTTGGTGCGTTATTACGCCGGCGAAGGTGTGATCGACCGCCCAGAGCGGCAAGGGCGCGACTCGACTTATGGCTTTAGGCACTTGGTGCAGCTGATCATGGCACGCCGTTTAAGTCATGAACAAAAGTGGAGTCTGCAGTTAGTGGCTCAATACAACCAAGAAACCACCACAGCCGAGCTTGACCGGAGTCTATTCAAGCCCCTCCAGGCCGAAGACGACTACTCAAAAGAGGCTGAGGCAAGGTCGTCCGACAACGCTGCCTCGTTGGTGCAAAAGTTTAAAAGAGGTGTTGGGTTACAGGTGAACAACTCTGAACGCTTGGATATCTTCGCCAAGCAAACGTCTGCGTCGCCGCGTTCAAGTCGAAGCAACGAGCGTGGCAGCGCCAACGCAAAGCCGCCCATGGCGATCACCGACGTATTGGATGAAGTCAGGCGCATGAAAGACGAGTGGCTGCAAGAAATCTCGTCTTTTAAAAATATGCAGCGCAGCGTTCAAGAGTTGAGCTCTGAAGTTCAGGGGCAAGGCTCGCGTGTGTCAGAGCTTAACGATGCCCAGCGGCGCTTGATGGCTACCCTTGAGCAAATGGCGCAAGTGGGTTTTCAACGCGAACAGGCCTTTATGAAGCACATGGGCCAAATGCTTGAACGCCACACCTTCGAAGTGAAAGATCAACTGAGTGAAGTGGCGCAAACTCAACGAGCCCTTGAACGTCACGCCTCTGAAGTCAAAGCACAGCTTGACGAGTTTGCTAATAAACAGCAAGCCTTGATTGACTTGATAGAAGAAAAACAAAAACGTGTGGCTGATTCATAACGCTACAGCAACGATCAAACACTGATCGTGTTTAGAACGTAAGCGTTCGTTTCAATTTAGAACGTAAGTGTTCGTTCCAAACGACTTCGCTTCAAACGCAGTCCCTAAAAATCTGCCACCTGTCGTGGCAGCAAGAATCTTGTTGTCTAAAAAATCCCAAACGGAGCCTCAACATGAGCACACCTTATCCTCTTGAAGTTATTTTGACCCCCAATAAACCTGCCCTCACCGAAGCCGGCACGCAGCCCTTGCAAGTACTGGTGCGTTTGCGCCCAAAACCAAACCCCAACCAAGTGCGCACGCCAATCTCTTTGGCGATCGTAATTGATCGTTCTGGATCGATGTCGGGCGGAAAACTGCGTGCAGCGGTTGACTGCACTCGCGACTTGATTAGTCGTCTGCATGACGAAGACGAAGTCAGCATCATTATCTATGACGATGACGTTGATGTGTTGTTGCCACTTAGTTCGGTACAAGCAGTGCGCGGCGTTATTACTCGTCTGCTGGCAAACGTTCGTACCGGAGGCAGTACCAACCTGCATGGCGGTTGGTTGGCTGGTGCCGAACAGGTCGCCTCACGCGCCGATGCCAATCGTATCTGTCGTGTCATGCTCTTGTCGGATGGTCAAGCCAATCAAGGCCTTGTCAGCACCCAAAGCATTTGTGCACAAGTCAGTCAACTTGCTCGCACTGGTGTAACGACCAGCACGGTTGGTATTGGCCTGGGCTTTAACGAAGAGTTAATGACTGAAATGGCGACCGCAGGGCAGGGTACAGCCATGTATGGTGATCGCGCTGCTGATTTGGCTGAACCCTTTGAAGCCGAACTTGGCTTGTTGGCGCACACGGTATGGCGTAATGTCACCTTGACGATGCATAGCCCAGCGCAGCGCTGGACGATGCATAACGATTACCCAAGCCGCGGCCGTAATACGTGGCGCATGGTGTCAATCGCTGCAAATTCTGAAGCCTGGATGGCGTTGTCAGTGCCCATGCACGAGGCGCTTGACGGTCAACTGCAAGATGAGGCTGAGGCTTTGTTGCGTGTGACAGTGAAGGCGACTGATGCAGAAGGTGTCGAGCACACGTTCAGCGCAAGCTTAGGCCCGTTGCCAGTGGTGTCAGGTCACGCATGGCGTGAGATGCCAAGCGACGAACGCGTAGCTGGTCGTTTCAATGAAATCGAGGCTGCTGACTTACAACGTATGGCGCGCGAGGCAGTTCGCCACCGCGACTGGCGCGCAGTCGAGCGCATGCTGGATGAGCTGCGCGATCGTGCGCAAGACAACCCGTGGTTGCAAGCAACAGTGGGTGTCTTGGCGAATTTGTTGGCTAACCGCGATCAAGATCGTTTGGACAAAGAATTGATGTATTCATCAAACCGTATGAAGAGCCGCTTGTCTGAAGTCGATGAGGGGCAATTTCAAAGCATGCAAGAAGAAGTCACCAAGCCTGCCTGGCTGCGTCGTAAAGAAAATCAAGGGCGTGGCTCTGGGCTGTAAAGTTTTTGCGATGGGTTGCGCTGCGCGTCGCAGCCCATCGTTCAACCCGCATCACCACGATCACCATTCTCCCAATTTCATTACCTTCGCGCGCTACGCGACCCCGGGCGCGCGAATCATCTAAAGGATATTTATGACAGCTTTAACACAATACTTTGCCTATGGTTCGAATATGGACGTCGAACAAATGGCTCACCGTTGCCCCGACGCTAAAAAAATCAGCGTCGCAACCCTAGTCGACTACCGCTTTGCAATCAATGACCGCGGCGTAGCGACGGTCATCCCAACGCCTGGCGTCTCATATACAAACGTCAAGCAATGTATTGATCAG
>CALFXX010000012.1 GCA_937952975.1 uncultured Alcaligenaceae bacterium | reverse complement strand
TAAACATCGGTGACTGGAGTTCAGACGTGTGCTCTTCCGATCTAGGTCGTGCGCCCGTGAAGCTTGGTAAAAAGCTGTGATGAATGTTGATCGCTTTGCCTCGTAGGGCAGAGCATAACTCAGGTGACAAAATTTGCATGTAGCGTGCAAGCACGACTAAATCGATTTCTTCGCGTTTGACGATCGCTAAAATAGCAGCCTCTTGCGAGACCTTAGTTTCAGAGGTGACTGGCAGATGATGAAAAGGGACTTCGTAAGATTTTGCCATCTGCGCAAAGTCTTGATGATTAGACACAATCCCGACTATATCGGCGTTCACCTGTTTTGAGTGCACTCTAAAAAGCAGATCGTTCAAGCAATGACCTTGCTTGCTAACCAAAATCAGTAAGCGCGTTTTTTTTTGTGCGTCATGTAACTGCCAGGACATTTGAAACTGGGGCGCCAAAATCACAAAGTCGGTTTTGACTTGTTCGATGCCAACACCATCAGGCAGAGCAAAGTGCACGCGCAAAAAAAATTGACCTGTCTCGGCGTCGCCAAACTGTTGAGCGTCAATGATGTTACCTTGATGCTTCAGCAGCAAACCACTGACGTTATAAACGATGCCCGTGCGGTCAGGGCAGGCTAGAGTTAAGATGAAGTCATGGACAGGCATACTAGGTTTTCTTCTGTTGTTGTAGTAGCTTTTACACACTTGATTATACTGTTAGGAACTTCTAAAGAGCGTAACGTAAACCAGTGTTACTTTCTGAGTTGTTGATACAGCATCGATAGATAGCGCGGTAAGGCTTCGGGACGTTCAAGAATCTGCCTGGCACGCAATCCGTATACCGCCTCAGCATAAGGTCTAGCCTGAGCGTCCATCACTAAGCCATAGACCTGCACTCCAGTAGCACGCGCCTCACTGACCGCTCTCGCCGCATCTGCAATCAAATAGTCAGGGTCGAATACATCAATATCCGACGGTGCTCCATCGGTCAAGACAATCACTGCGCGTCTCTCAGTCGTTTCTTGACCTGCGGCGAGCGTCGCGTGCCTCAACGCGGCGCCCAAGCGGGTTGAATATTCAGCTCGCGCCTGAGCAATCCGTCCAAATACAGACGCTGAAAGCGGTTGATTGAACTCTAAAAATCGGGTGTAACTCACTGCGTGGCGGGTATTCGAACTGAAGCCATGGATCGCGACCCGGTCGTGACGCGCACGAGCCGCGCAGGCGACATCAAGCGCTGCCTTTTTTTGTAACGCAAGAATTGAAATCTGAGCGTCGCCTACCGTATTCGCGGTCGAAGCAGACAGATCCATCAGCAGCAGTATGCTTAAGGTGCTAGCGCGCAAGTACGGGTTTTGAAAAACGCGGGGGTCTGTGCTGCCCACTCGTCGCTGCGAGGCTCGATAGTCGATCAAGGCATCCATATCAAGCTCATGACCTTGCCATTGTTGTCGTTGCGTGCGAGCCCGCTGGGCGCCCAACAGTCTGAAGCTTAGAGGCTTCGGGTGAAAGCCCTCAGTGAGGGGGCCCGCCTCTTCTTTACCATCCGAAGGATTGGCGCCATCGTCAATGACCGTGCACCAGTTCTCACGTAAGACGCAAACGCGCTGATTCCACTCTGGATATAAAAATACTGAGCGTCCAGCGACCAAGGCGCCGGCCTCGGGGCCCAAAGCCGAGGGAGCAAAGCCCTCAATCGACTGACGTCGCGTTGAGTCTGCCCGCGGGGCGTGACTGACCTCGGGGGGTGCCACATTTGACTCGTTCCGCTCACGCGGAGTGGCACTGGGCTGCGAGGCAATGCTCTTGTCCAGTTCTGACTGCGCGCCTGTTTGCTCAAAGTTCCACAGATAAGAATGATCATCGTGGTACGCCAACGGCACGAGGTATTGATTCGGATTGAACTGTACGCGCATCTGCCCAAGATCATTGGCCATGATCGACGCAATGCGACGAAAACCATCATAGTCTTCCAATCCGTGCTGCCTTTCATGTTCAAAAAAAAGTCTGCATGCCTTACTCACCCAATAGGACTCTTGCCCAGTTGGGCCCTGCACGAGCGCAGTCGTGAGTGCCTCTATTAAAGATGTGAAATAGCCCGACACACTTTGCCCATGCGATTGAGTACCGAGCGCAAACCAGGCCCGGATACCGGGATACTTTGCGCACAATAAACGATCGACACGCGCATCCTCAAAGGCAGATACGACAGCCACGCCCATTGGTTTTAATCCACTGGTGGAGCGACCCGCCTGGCTATACAAAAAATGCGCGGCCGCGTGGGCTACGCGCGCTAATTGAAGTTCATCGTGCTCTTGAGCACCTTGCGCAAGAGGTGTGAAGGACGGAAACCAGACATGCGTGGCGGTCAGAACCGTTCGTGTTTGAGGCGCGCTCGGCTCGGAGCATTGCAAGCCAGCGTGCGCCGTGATTTCGATTGCAATGCTTTTCTGCGCTAAGGCACAAAGTACGAGCCGCAGCGAATCCAACGTTTGTACAGAAAGGTGGTCCTTCATCCAAGCTGCGCATCAACCAATGCCCGTAAGGCACGCAATACGTCAAGGTCATCACTCAACGGATTAATCAAAGCTAACTCACAGCTGGCGCGCACTGTCGCGCCCTGCTGGATCAGCGCTGCCGCGTGACTCAACATCCTTGTGGATACCCCTTCGGCTAAACCACGCTGCGTCAGCGAGCGCGATTGCTGCGCGATACTGACTAGCTTTTGAGCGATATCCTCAGCCAACCCAGTCTCGCAACAAACGATCTTGATCTCTTGCGCAGTCTCGGGGTAATCAAAGGCCAAGGCTACAAAGCGTTGCCGAGTCGAGGGCTTCATATCTTTGCTCAGTCCCTGATAACCAGGGTTGTACGACATCACCAGTTGAAAGTCTGGGTGGGCACGTAACAGTTCACCCTTTTTATCGAGCGGCAAAACTCGCCGTGAATCGGTTAAAGGATGAATGACAACCGTCGTATCTTGGCGTGCCTCGACGAGCTCATCGAGATAACATATCGCGCCATGCCGCGCCGCCAGTGTGAGTGGCCCATCTTGCCAAAACGTGCCGCGCGCATCAAGCAAATACCGCCCAATTAAATCTGACGCCACCATATCCTCGTGACAGGCAACCGTCACCAATGGACGCCCGAGCCGAAAGGCCATATATTCGACAAATCGGCTTTTGCCACAACCGGTTGGACCTTTCAGCATCACGGGCAGCTGCTGCGCATACGCCAACCCAAACAACGCGACCTCATCACCCGTTGCCTCATAAAAAGGCTCGTTGGTGATGCGGTATTCAGCTAGAACGTCCAAGGGTCACATCCTGCTCGCATGGCTTAGCGATGCTCAGTCGGCGTATTAGGGATCCCTTCAATTGGACATTCAGGTGTACCAACCGTTGTTCGCGTAAACGACTCGACCATTTTGCGCGTACCTTCGGGATCGCTAATCCATTTGCCGTAAAACTCGTAGGGGCAAGCGGCCACACCTTCGGCCTCTTCGCCAGAATTGATTTTTCCAGTGTAGCCTCGGTGCACCAGTTTGAATAGATGATTTTGCGATTGACCATTTTTACGAAAATCACGAATCAAGCTGACCGATAATTCAGCGTAGTTCACACCCATCTCTTCGGTGCCACACTCACCTAGCGTCCGCCCATCAAACCCGACAATTGCTGAATGACCAAAGTACGAATAAACGCCATCAAAACCCGTCGCATTGGCAACTGCGACATAGGTGTTGTTCATCCAAGCCATACATTTTGCCACCATCACCTGTTGCTCTTTTGAGGGATACATATAACCCTGGCAGCGAACAATCAGTTCTGCACCGCGCATTGCACAGTCACGCCAAATTTCAGGGTAATTACCATCATCACAAATGATCAGGCTAATCTTTAAGCCCTTGGGGCCTTCAGACACATAGGTGCAGTCGCCAGGGTACCAGCCCTCGATCGGCGTCCAGGGCATGATCTTGCGGTACTTCTGCACGATCTCGCCCAGATTGTTCATCAAGATTAAGGTGTTGTAAGGAGCCTTGTTCGGATGCTCTTCGTGACGCTCTCCGGTCAACGAAAATACACCCCAGACATTTGCTTTACGACAAGCAGCGGCAAAAATTTCGGTCTCATCACCTGGAATGGTCGAAGCGGTTTCGTACATTTCTTTCGCGTCATACATAATGCCGTGAGTGCTGTACTCAGGAAAAATCACCAAATCCATTCCAGGCAGACCCTGCTTCATGCCAATCAGCATCTCACCGATCTTCTTCGCATTCTCCAAGACCTCTGCCTTAGTATGCAAACGCGGCATTTTGTAATTCACAACGGCTACGCCTACGCAATCCGCACTGCTAGAAATATCTCCATGACGCATTATTTTGCTCCTAAAATTCCGTAACAAATCATTGACACAACAGCCTTGCGGTCATAGTCCGACCGCTCAACTTACGCAATAAACACCTCAACCGATAGCCTTCGCGTACGACTTGACGGGCGCGATGCGCGACGCTCTTAGTGACTAATCATCCAAGGGCGCTTGCCCACAAAGGTCTTGTTACCGTTGGCAAACGTTTGCGTGGCACTACGCTTGCTCGTCCCACAACAGCCGCACCCCGAGGGATGTTTCAACCGTTTGTAGCCTGAGTCATAATCCTTCGACGACACTGGCGCGTGCGCGGCCCTCACATTGCCATCCATGGCGCGACGTGTATCTGCATCAAGACGCGACAAATGCGGACCATTTGCGAATACTCGCGCCGAGAGCTCTCCACATGCCGGACACTCGGCGGCATCGTCACGCCTAGCGGTCGGGCGCAACGCATCAAAATTTCCGCAATCTGAACACGTGTAGTCATAAATAGGCATGTGAAGGCTCCTGAAATAAAAACGAGGTTACAAATCGAGCGACAGAGGCATATCGATCCCCGGTGTCACTAGTTTTGTGGGCCCCGCTGCATTGGGGTTGATATCAAAGTCAAAGATCTGCGTCGGCAACCAGAGCGTGGCGCAGGCGTTTGGAATATCGACCACCCCACTGATATGTCCTTGTACCGGTGCAGTCCCTAAAATCGAATAGGCTTGCGCGCGCGAATAGCCAAACTTGGTCATGTATTCGATGGCATTCAAGCACGCCTGGCGATAGGCAACATGCACATCCAAATAATGCTGTTTGCCGTACTCGTCTACCGAGATGCCTTCAAAAATCAAGTAGTCGTTGTATTGTGGGGTGATCGGACTGGGCTTGAAGATTGGATTTTTAATGCCGTACTTTGCCATACCACCTTTGATCAACTCGACTTTCATATGCACCCAACCGGCCATTTCAATAGCGCCGCAAAAGGTGATCTCGCCATCGCCCTGACTAAAGTGCAAATCACCCACCGACAAGCCAGCACCGTCGACATAGACTGGGAAGTAAATTTTTGACCCGCGTGATAGATCTTTGATGTCGCAATTACCACCGTGTTCACGAGGTGGCACAGTACGGGCACCTTCTGCTGCGATCTTATCTTTAACCGCACCAGTAGCCTGACCCGAGTGGGCAGTTGACGGATACGGAGCATTTGCCAAAGGCGGTACACGGTCTGGCCGGGTGGCGATGAATTCCACCTCGCGCTCGTTCCACATATTCAACATTTTTTGATCAGGTAAGCAACCAATCAAACCAGGATGAATCAGACCCGCAAATTTCACGTTCGGAATATGACGACTCGTGGTGAACATGCCGTGAAAATCCCAAATTGACTTTTGCGCTTGTGGAAAGTGCTCGGTCAAGAACCCGCCACCGTTTTTCTTACTGAAAAAGCCGTTAAAGCCCCACAGACTATCGTCTTTGGCACCGATATCCAGCAGGTCGACGACCAACAGATCGCCCGGCTCAGCGCCTTTCACGCCCACCGGGCCCGACAGGAAGTGAACAGTTGAGAGATCGATGTCACGCACATCATCCGCACTATCGTTGTTCTTAATGAATCCGCCGGTCCAGTCGAAGGTTTCCAGAATGAAGTCATCACCGGGCTTTACCCAGCAGGCCATTGGAATATCTGGATGCCAACGATTATGAATTTTTGGGTTGTCGTACGGTGAGGCTTTTAGATCAACTGAAATTAGAGTTTCGGGCATGGTGCACCTCTTTAAATGACTCGATGGGGTTTAACAACGTCTACGGCAAAAAAATGACATAACTAAACGAACAGCTATTGCTCAATCTGACTAAACGGACAAATATTGTTTGATCCGACTCACGTCGGTATCGCTGCGAGCGGTCTCATACACCAGTCGTCCACCCTCAATCACAAACAGACGATCAGCGACATCCATTGCAAAGCTCAGCACCTGCTCAGACACCACGATCGTGATTCCGCGTAATTGCCGAATATCGTTCAAAGCTCGTGCAATGTCCTTGATGATCGAAGGCTGAATTCCCTCTGTAGGTTCGTCAAGCAACAGTACTTTGGGGTTAGTGACCAGCGCGCGCGCAATCGCTAACTGTTGTTGCTGACCGCCAGACAAATTTCCCCCCTTGCGAGCACGCATGTCCCACAACACTGGAAAGAGCTCATAGATCTCGTTCGGGATTCGCTTATCTTTGGCGTTTTCAAGACCGGTCTGAATATTTTCCTCAACAGTCAATGTGGGGAAAATCATTCGCCCCTGCGGGACATACGCGATCCCCTTGGCTACACGCCTGAAACTCTCATCATGCGTGACCTCTGAACCATTGACTGCAATCGAGCCCGACTTGACCGGTAACAAACCGATCAGACTTTTAAAGAATGTGGTCTTACCCATGCCATTACGACCCATAATGGCAACGGTCTCTTTTTGACCAATTTCTAAATCAATACCATGAAGGGCCTCGCTTTGACCGTAGGCGACATGCAATCCTTTTACGCTTAGCATGAGAGGCTCCTAGTGTCCAAGGTAAACATCGATGACTGCCGGGTTGCTTTGAACCGTATCCATTGAACCTTCCGCCAAAATCTTTCCCTGGTGCATGACAGTCACTTTGTGTGCAATTTTTTTCACAAATTCCATGTCATGCTCAATCACAATCACCGAACGGTTTTGACAGATACGCTTGAGCAGTTCTGCGGTTAGCTCACGCTCACGTACGCTCATACCGGCGATCGGCTCATCAAGCATCAACAGTTCGGGCTCTTGCATCAGTAACATGCCAATTTCAAGCCACTGCTTTTGCCCGTGTGACAACAACCCCGCCTCCGTTTGCAGCAAAGCACTCAAACCAATTTCAAGCGCAACGGCGCTGACGCGATCTTTAACCTCATCGGTACATT
>CALFXX010000011.1 GCA_937952975.1 uncultured Alcaligenaceae bacterium | reverse complement strand
GCTGGGAAATAGATGCGCATGACGTCATTCTATTTGCTGGGCCAGTTACAACTCGGGTTCGTGAAGGCTTGGCGAGTTAGAAGGATGTGGGAGTTGAAGCAGTTATTTAATGAACTGAGGTTCGAACTCGAGTGCGATGCCGAACTTATCCAGAACACCTGCCCGAACATGCTCGGCCAGCTCCAACACATCAGCAGCAGTTCCACGACCCCGGTTCGATAGCGCAAGTGTGTGCTTAGTCGAAAGCGTCACGCGATCATTCACACCGAAGCCGCGAGCGAAGCCTGCCTGCTCAATGAGCCAAGCTGCACTGACCTTGAAGCGACCATCTTCTTGAACCCAAGCCGGTGCACCCTCCGGAGCAACATCTGCACGCGGGTTCAAAAAGAACGAACCAACACTCCAACTGTCATGATCTGCTGCATCAACGACCATGCCTTTGGAACGACGAATCGCAGTGACTGCATCGCGCACCGCACTTGCATCAGCACGCTGCCCCACTTCAACGCCAACATGTGCAGCAAGTTCTGGATAAGTGATCGGCAGTGACTGATTGCCCAACTTCAGTTGGAATGAGACGCTCAAGATGACCCAACGCTGTGGGTTCTTCTTAAAGACCGACGAGCGGTAACCAAAATCAAACGCGTCAACAAAAATGGTGTCGATAACATTCGTTTCGCGATTCCACGCACGCACTTGAGCGATGGTGTCGCTGACCTGCTGACCATACGCACCAACGTTTTGAATCGGCGTTGCACCAACTGTGCCCGGGATTCCAGACAGTGCTTCAACGCCTAGCCAACCTTGAGCAACAGCTTCGGCAACAAACTCATCCCACACATGACCGGCTTGAACCGTGACCCAAGCACCAGCACACGCTGAGGTGTCGTTCACGAGACCACGTGAGGCAATCTGAATAACATCGCCGGCAAAATAATCGGACACAACAACATTGCTGCCGCCACCCAAGATGAATACTTCACGACCAGCAGCATCTGCATCACGCACGGCTTCAATAATCTGCGCTTCAGTTTCAGCAACAATCAGCGAACGAGGTGTGCCACCGATGTGGAGGGTAGTGAGCTGCGATAGCGGCGTGGTCATGACAGCCCTAAGCGTCGAGTCGAACCACGGCCTTGGCAGCGCCAAGCACAGTCTGGCCATCAAAGACAGCGCTCACATCAATGCGCACAGTGCCATCCTCATTAATGGCGCCAACCTTGCCACCGAAAATAACTTCAACACCAGCATCAGTGTCTGGAACTACAACGGGACGAGTCATACGTACCGAGTACTCAACGACTGCGCCTGGATCGCCAATCCAATCGGTGACGACCTTTGCAGCGCGAGCCATAGTCAACATGCCATGCGCAATCACATCTGGCAGACCAACTTCTTTAGCAGTGCGCTCATTCCAGTGAATGATGTTGAAGTCGCCAGAGGCACCTGCGTACTTAACCAGGTCGGCGCGCGTGAAGTTCATAGTCAGGCTCGGCAGTTCATCGCCAACAGCAACCTGAGAAAGTTTTACTGATGTGCTCATGCGTCATCACCACGAACAATGAGCTTGGACCAGCCAGTCACAACGGGCTCGCCATGTGATGTGACTTCAGTGCGGAAGGTCGCAACATCGTTATTGCCCAGTGCGCGAATGTCTTCGACGATCGTCGTGACTACGAGCTCATCGCCCACCTGAATCGGTCGGGTGTAAACGAACTTCTGATCGCCATGCACGACTCGAGTGAAGTCCATGCCAAGTGCTGGATCGTGGAACGCCTCTTCCATCGCATTCATCGTGACTACGATCGGAAAAGTGGGCGGAGCGCACACAGTTGCATGACCTAAGGCGCTAGCCAATTGCACTGCCGTGGTACCGATGCCGCTCGCACCGCCGTGCACCAGCAAACTTTCGCCTGCTGCGAGCTGTCCGCGATCAAACACGTTGCTCCAGACCGTGAAATAGGTTTCAGGCAGGCCGGCGGCTTCAATCATCGACAAGCCCTTGGGCACAGGCAAACACTGCTCGATGGGCGCCGCACAGTACTCAGCATAGCCACCACCTGCGACCAGGGCGCAGACTTTATCGCCAATTTTGAAACCACTGTTACCCACGTCACCGCTGACGATTTCGCCGGCAACTTCAAGCCCGGGCAAGTCGGTGGTACCTGGTGGCGGGGCATATTGGCCCAAGCGCTGAAACACGTCGGGGCGATTAATACCTGCCGCCTCAACTTTGATCAACACCTCACCGCGCCCCGCTTCAGGCACTGGCCTTGTGGTGGGCACCAGTACTTCAGGACCACCCGGGGTTGTAATTTCTATTGCACGCATCTTGATCGCCTCAAAAACATTTATCGGTAAATCGTTTATTATGCATCCCTTCAAGAAAAAGGAAGCGTGGCCGAGCGGTTTAAGGCACCGGTCTTGAAAACCGGCGAGGGTTCACGCCCTCCGTGAGTTCGAATCTCACCGCTTCCGCCATCAAAAACATATGGCCCGCCCCTGGGGCCGACAATCCTGAGCCCCACTCCATGGCTCGGCTCTACGGATCTACCCCCCATTAACGGAGGATGATCAGTATTCATCGAGATAGCAATAACCCGTCAAACGGCTTCTCCCAAACAAGGGAGAGCCGCGCTGAATAAGCGTAAACATATTGAAGCTCAACACGTGTTGACGAACGCGTGCCTTGCACTGAAGTTTACAATTCGTTAAACAAAAATCTCCAAAGCGCGATAAGTCTCAACAGACTATCGCCTGCCAAGAGACCTCACTGCTTAAGAGAAAATAGTAATTAAAATAATTTTGGTAAACCACACGCTGACGATCAGCATGATGGGTACTAAGACTGATGCAATTTTTTCTGTGATCCCGCCAATCCGAGTCAAGCCGGCGAACAGAACCAAAATAGTTATGCAGACTCCGATAATTGCAAACGTACCTATTACTTCAAAATTTCCAACACCCACCACAGCAGCTATTAAAAATACAGCACCCAATGGAAGCAGCGCAACACCAGAAATAAAGCTGTTACCTGCAATCCCCGCCACTCCTGCGCCTACCTTTTCACCTACGATGCACGACGCGGTCAAGGCGACAAACGGCACGGTTCCTACGAGAAGTAATTTCACGAAACCGCCAAAACTATTGACGTTAGGCAGGTATTTGAAGTACGGTATCTGATATAAAGAAATAACCAGACAGAAAGCAAAGACAACGCCAAAGGCGACTCCCACACCTAAAGATCGTCCTTTTCCTAGCCCTTGAAATGCGTTTAGGAGTCCGCCGACAGGATCTAGCCCTAGTGCTTTAAAAGTGGCCCAAGCGTCTGTCACAGCTGCTTTTACTTGTTCTTTGGCTTTGTCGACTTGTTCTTTGGCTTTGTCGGACTGAACACCCTTAGTCTCAAATGAAAAACTGCAAGACGTACAGGCTTTAGCATCTTCAGTGTTACTGGCCCCGCATTTTGAACAAAACATTCATAGCTCCAATTTTTTTCAATAGTGATTGTTGTTATTAAAAATTTAACTTCGTACTGATTGGCTACTTTTTAAGACTAACAGACTAATGTCGCGTCATGAGGTCACAATTTTGCAGATCTCTGGGTCGCAAACATCGCTCATTAGCCAAGTCATCTTGCTCGAGCGCTTGAGTATAGACTCTGCGGCCCTTGAAGGGAGCGAACAGAAGCCGACACCGGACGAACAATTCTCTTAGGCACTTTTCAATGCAAACATTAGCTTTTAAATGCATTTCTCGCATTCAAAGCGTTTGAGCAGAAAAATTCAATGGTGAACAATGTTTGAGTAATTCCGAAAATTATCAAAAGAACTAAAACAAGCAAATTAACCGGAGGTTCAGATGGCTATCAGTCCTAATGCTGCAAGCAGAGCTCTACCCATTGACACAAATAAGGACGGGGTCATTGATACGGTTGCCTTTGATTCAAAGGGCGATGGCGTTATTAATGCATTGGCTGTCGACACCGACGGAAACGGGCTCATCGACGCCGTGGCATACGACACAAATAGAGACGGAATCTTGGACACCGTGGCTGTCGATATCGACGGAGATGGTATCGTGGATGCGGTGGCAGTCGATACCGATGGAGATGGTATTGTGGATGCGGTGGCAGTCGATACCGATGGAGATGGTGTTGTGGATGCGGTGGCAGTCGATACCGATGGAGATGGTGTTATTGATGCGGTGGGGTTAGATACCAATGGGGACGGGTTGATTGATGCCGTAGCTATTGATATCGATGGAGATGGCGTTATTGATGCGGTAGCGGTTGATACAAACGGAGATGGTTTAATTGATGCGGTTGGCATCGACACGAACGGTGACGGATTAATGGATACTGTTGCGCTTGATCTCAACGGAGATGGGCTAGCCGACGTAGTAGTACTTGATACCAATGGTGACGGTTTCGATGACGGATCTGGCACCTTTTTGAGTTGATTTGACTACTTTTTTATAAAATTGAGACCTAATCAATGTGGAATAAAGTAAAAGATGCTGCGGGTGATTTGGGTAATAGCCTCAAAGATAAGACCGACTCAGCGATAAATACTATAAAGGCTCACACTGACAATGCTGGGGCCGCTGTCAGTCAACTCTCAATAGGTAACTCGGTTCGGGACTTTGCTGTTAAGTCAGCATCGATTGTTGAGGAAATAGACGAGCAGTTGACGAAACATGGGGCGAGTTTTGAAGTGGCTTCATTTAGAGTAGCAGCGACCGCGAGTGTTATTGGCGGTATGACCCTTGACATCATGTTTGCGAAGACCTCGGTAGCCAAGATCGCCACAAATGAGCGGCGACTGCAACTTGAAGTATTTAACCCAGCCACAAAACAAGTCATCCGGATTTTGCGTTCTTCCTTCAAGGGAAAGGAAATCGCCAAAGTGCGGGATCCGATTTCGGGTGAAATCCTCCAAATCAATGTCTCGACAGGAGAGATTATCTCTTCAGAGACAGCGCTTGAACCAAAACCGTAGTTTGATGCATGGCGAATGATTAATAATCGAAACTACCCCTTAAAAATTCAAACGAAAGCTGACTTGAAATACCTTCAGTTTCGCTCAATGGCGCCATTCCGCGTCGGTTGAAACCGTTTTTGCTAAGGCAAGTATCGCACGCTGTCTAGAATGACCATCCTGGAAATTACTACCGACTGAAGACCATTCAGGGTGAGCACGCGCTTGCCGCAAGGGCTTTGGAAACCTCTTGACTAGGTATTTTATTTTGTCATCTTGCGGGTTTAACTGAACGGGCGAAACGGAGGCATGCCCGCGCCGCTCAAGCGCCGCAAGTAATTGAACCTGCCTCAGCCTCACAAACTGTAACACTTCATCTTGTACGGTCAATTCACGAAACCCTCGAAAGTGGCTCAGCATACGCGTTCCTAAGCGACTGAAACCCTGCGTTGCACCACCTGCAATAGCTCCGATAAGCATGCCAGTTCCGAGGCTTAAGCCCGCGCTCAAGACATCTGCAACAGCGCCAGCAACAACACCCGCCGCAACTCCTTTACCCATGTGTAAACCCATATCTTTCAGTGCCTGAGGATTAAACAGATCGATCGTCAGGCGGCCATCCGATATTGGCAAAGGGTTCGCTAAATAGTCATCTTGCCTGAACCGAAATAGAGCCAATAATGCCTGAACGCAAGCGTGCTCTCTTTGGCGAACTGCGGCTTGCTGCGCACAGATAGCCTGCTCAAGCAGACGCTGCTCAGAACTCGTTGTAGTGTGTAGCGAGGTAAGATCGATTAACAGCTCTGCAATCAATGTCATACCCTCTGCGCGACGTACGAGCTTCTGTTTTGCGGCTTGGAGTTGCAGCCCAGACAATACCGATTGATGTAACGGTAAAACAATCGAAAGCGTTTGATAAAGAACTTCCTCACCGTCAATGGGTGGACTGACGCTGTCAAACTCAACGCAAGTGTGCAGTCCAAGCCGCGAAAGGGTGTCGCGCCACTGCGCAGAACGGGACGCAGCGCTCGCAACAAAGTTTAAAATGGGTAGCAAGGGTCGACCGCAGCTGGCAAGGATAAAAAGTTCATCTTTATGTTTCGCTAACACCGGTTCTCGCGCATCAATGACATAGAGTCCGGCTTGGCAATCCAGCAACTTATTGAGGACGCGTGCTTCTTGTTCGTACTGCCCAAGGGCTTCTGGGCTCTTTAAAAAGGACCAGATTCGATCGGGCCCATCCATGCGGTCTAAGGGGCGCGAAATTTGTTCAAGATAGTCAAACAACCCCATACTGTCTTCAACGCCTGGGGTATCAAACAGAACGGCAACAGGGGCACCGTCCAACTTGACTTGCGCGCCGTGAACCTGTTTTGTTGTTCCCGGCGCATCGGCAACCACGCCAAAATTAACGTCTTTAGTTAACGTACGCAACAAGGATGTTTTACCTGTGTTGGTATGCCCCACGACAGCAATTTGCAGGGTACTTAAGTCATGACTCATCTGAGCGTCCTAACCAAACTGAGACGGTTGTAAGCGAGGAGGTCACTAATAATTCGACCCCGCACATGGCATGCAGTTGATCTTTCCAAAGTTGGATACGTCCATCGCCACCCTCAGGAGACCGCAGCCAGACTAGGGACTGGCTCGCATAGGATGACAATTCAATAACCAAACGTAGCGTCCCTCGATCGGGAGTGTGTTGGGCATTGCAAGCGATGACCAAACGCCGGGGATTCAATTGCGCCACGTGATCCAGAGCAATGTTTCGGCTGTCGCGCGAGTCGATCATGATGGTATGAACAATTACAGACCCTAGCCCAGAAGGTGGCCACTCGCCTTCTAGTTCAATTCCAGTAATCATAGCTTGCGTTGCGCTGTTGCCTCCCTTGCGCGAAGGCGGACAAACAGGCCCCACTTGAGCCGGCAAAAGCCCCTCAGGTGATAGCGCGACAGGCTGCATTTTTGCAAGTAGGGCCTGATAGTAAGGCGACATTAATGGTGGTTGGGTACGAGGTAACGCTCGCGCTACCATCACCAGGCTGACGATCAGTAATGTTAGCCTCGGCATCACTCCGTAAAAGGCCACAGCACCCATGAGCCATCTCGCCCAGAGCGCCTGCGCATGCACTGAATTTGTAGATAGGTGACCGCTTGCGCGAACCGTTTCACTATCTGGGATCGCCACGCCAAACCACTGCGGCACGGCCCCCAAGAACTGCGTCAAGGCGACAAAGCTGTCTGCCGACAAGAGCGTTGTCTCCCAAGCAAAACTAAAGTGACGAGTCGACAGGGTAAAAGAAAGTACCACAAGCATTGCCAAGCTCGCGACGAGCCACGAGGCATGCGTCACACTGCTGAGCACCCAGCGCAGCCCACCCGCCTGCTGCCAAAGTGACCACCAGGCTTGCCCGGCCAGTGCAACCTCGGGCCCGGTTGCAAATTTGCGAACCAACCATTGCCAACCCTGTGCAAGCAATCCGCCAGAGCCCGCCCCGATTAGCAAAGTGAAGAGCCATAGCACCAGACTAAAGAGATTGACGCCGAGCAGCACAACGAGCGCCGACACCACATTGACCGACTGAGGCCCGGTACCCAGTGCCGCCGAGACAGCACTAGCACCCGCCAGTCCAGCGCCCCCCAACAAAACAATGAGGGCAACCCAAAGTCCAGACTGCACCCGCCCAAGCGCCAGCGAGACACCAGTCGACTCTCCAAGTAGATTCGCGCGCGCAGCGATTTGCCGCGCTGCAGTGGGTTCGCGCGCCGCCCGAAAACAGGCAGCCCGATCGTCGAGCTGCCCCCAATGCGTCTCTTTAAGACGAAACGCCTCACACAGCCAAGACTCTTTCAAGACCATACGGTTCTGCATTAATGTTGGATGCTCGGGGTCGGGCATCAGGCTAGGATAGCGACTATCGGCGCTTGTCTTGAGCGAAATGCGTCGACCCGCTCACCGTTGCGTTGATTGTAGGGGCGTTTGGAGGAATGAACACAGTGACTTAGGTCGTACCAACCCCTCGCAGGATGAACCGCCAATGCTATGGTAGAGTCCTAAAAAAACATCAGCGCTTGCTTGCTGAGCCACTTCGTTGTTCAACGCCGCTGCACTAGACCTCTATGCATTCACGACTGATAACAATGCTAGCGCCAGACGGGGCCATATTAGCCTTAGTGCAAGCAAAGATACCCAATCTCATGGCTCTCTATGTCTTCGGGAGCCAAGCCCGAGGCACACCCCGATCAGATAGCGACCTTGACTTGGCGATATTGGCGTCTGGCTATATTGACCCTAACCTGCTGTGGTCGCTATCAAACGAGATCGCAAACTTGGTAAACGGCGAAGTTGATCTACTCGACCTGCGCGCAGCATCAACCGTGATGCAGTCTCAAGTGATTTCAACTGGCAAAACTCTGTGGGATACGGGTTTGCAGGCTCACCTATTTGAAGTCTTCGTTTTAAGTGAAAAGCTAGCGCTTGACGAGGCGCGCGAACCACTACTTCACACCATCACCCGTGAAGGGCACGTGTATGCGCGATGACGTCCTAATTAACGAAGCTGCGACGATTGAATGATGCGTGGCACGTGCTCGCGAAGAATTCGATCACGATCCAACGACCTTCGAAACCAACTTTTCAAGACCAGTTGCTCTAGATTTTTTGTACTGCTGCTTTCAATAACCACCATGTCACACTCGTCCCACCACTCACCAAGGACCCTGCCATGCAATTACCTTCACACAAGCTTGCAACTCTACTTTCCGCCCTCAGTCTCACCCTAACTGCTGCACCCGCCGCGCAGGCAGTTGATATCAAGCTAGGTCACGTGCTTGCTGCAAGCCACAGCTGGCATAAGGCTGCAGAAGGCTTCGCGGCCGAGGTCAAAGACAAGACAGCTGGGCGGGTGAATTTCATCTTATTTCCAAGCAGCCAGCTCGGTAACGAGAAGACCATGGTTGAAGGCATGCAAATCGGCAGCCAGGGTGCTGCCATCATCGGCTCTGGTTCATTGCAACCCGTAGACGCACGTTTCGGTGTGGTCGAGCTGCCCTATTCCTGGAACACCGCAGCTCAAGCATATAAGGCCTACGATGGCGAACTGGGGGCGGCTCTCGAAAAGATCGGCGACGCCAAAGGCCTTGTGCTGTTGTCTTGGTGGGAGAACGGTTACCGCCACATCACCAATAATCGCGGTCCAATCAGCACACCAGCTGATTTAAAGGGCTTAAAAACACGTGTTACGCCGGACAAGATGCGGCTAGACACCTTTATAGCGCTCGGCGCGAATCCCGCCCCGCTTGCTTTTGGTGAGCTCTACTCGGCGTTGCAACAAAAGGTGTTCGATGCCCAAGAAAACCCGCTCTCGATCATCTACACTTCATCTTTTTTTGAAGTCCAAAAGTACCTCTCTTTAACCGGCCACGTCTGGAGCCCTGCAAGCCTTGTGATCTCTAGGGCAACCTGGGGTCGCATCTCTGCCGACGATCGCAAGGTCGTGAAAGCCGCAGCCGACCACTGGCGGGATCAACAGCGTCGCATGATCGCTGAAAGCGACGCCCAATTCATCGCCCAATTAAAAGAAAAAGGCATGCAGATCAACGAAGTGGATAAGGCTCCGTTCGCCGCAGCGGTTGCCCCAATCTGGAAGACCTACGAGGTGACTTACGGCCCCGAGTTGATGGGCTTACTTAAGAAGTACCGCGAGGCGAATTGATGCTGACACGCATTTCATACCACCTCTCAGCCTTGAGCAAAGTATTCGTTGGGGTGGCTTGCGCCGTGCTTGCGGTGTTAGTCACCATCGTCGTGTTCCAGCGTTTCATCACTCACAATACGCCGCGCTGGGCTGAAGAACTACCAAGGTTGGTGTTGGTGTGGTCTGCTTTTATAGGCGCAGTGGCCTGTAGTCGTGACCGCAGCCATCTCATGGCAGGCCTGCTACCTTTTATGGTTAAGAGCCCACGCATACTTGCCACAGTCGATCGCATCAACCACGCTTTGACCACGATTGGGCTGATCATTTTGGGCTGGGCTGGCTGGCTACTTGCTCAGATGACGATGGGTCAGATGTTACCCGCCACTGAAGTGTCAGCAGGCTTCGTCTACCTAGCTTTACCGATTGCCTGCGCCATCACAGCCGTGGTGCACATCGCGCAGTTTTTTGAGCCTTGGCCACCAGCTCACGTCGAAGAATTTTCTCAGGATTAACAATGTCGACCGGCGCTCTTTTTTTGGTGGGTATGTTTATGCTCACAATGTTGGTTGATCTGCCCATCGTGTACGGCATGGTACTGGCCGGCTTGGCATACTTATTTTTATTTGATGCTGCACCGGTCGCCGTCGCAGCGCAGCAGTTTGTCACGGGCTTAGATAGCTTTACCCTGTTGGCCATTCCGCTCTTCATTTTGGCCGCGCAATTGATGAATGCGGCAGGCTTAACCCAACGCATCGTGCGCTTGTGCGCAGCGATCGTCGGTGACATCAAGGGTGGCCTAGCCGTCGTCGCCGTGATGTCGTGCCTAGTGTTCGGCGCCCTATCGGGGTCTGGTGTGGCTGATGTGGTCGCCATCGGTAGCCTGCTGCTGCCAGCCATGGCTCGGGCCGGCTACGACAAGGGCTTTAGCTGTGCTCTGGTCGGCTGCGCCGGCACGACGGCGACAATCGTGCCGCCCAGCATCGTACTTATCATCTATGGCACCACAACTAACACCTCGGTCGGAAAGCTTTTTATGGCAGGCATCGTACCGGCTGTGCTGTTAAGCCTCTCATTAATCTGCATCGCGGTCTGGCAAGCACGCAAGTACAACTGGAGCGGCGGCAAACCCTTTGAATGGGCCGAGTTACGCGCGGCGCTGTTAGATGCGGTACCTGCTTTGATGGTGCCAGTGCTCATTATCGGCGGCATACGTTTAGGAATCTTCACCGCATCTGAGGCCGCTTCAAGTGCGATCGTTTACTCACTGTTAATCGGTCTTTTTTGGTATCGCAGTTTGTCGCTACGTGCTATTTGGCAAAGTTTAAAAACTGCGGGTGAAGGTAGCTCTTCAATTCTGTTAATGATTGGTGCCTCAGGCTTTTTCGCCTGGATTTTGGTCGCCGAACAAGTGCCTCAAGCGCTGGCCGCATTACTCGCAAACTGGACCGATAGCCGCATCACCGTGCTGCTACTGCTCACCCTGGTTTTATTGCTGCTCGGCACCTTCATGGAAGCGATTCCGATCATCATCATCGTCGCGCCCGTAGTGATGCCAGTGCTCGCTCACTACAACATTGACCCCGTGCACTTCGGTATCTTACTCACAATCAACATGGCGATCGGCGCAGTCTCACCACCGGTGGGCGTTGATCTAATGGCAGCCTGCAAAATTGGCGGGATCACCATGATGCAAACGCTTCGCCCACTGAACTGGATGATGCTAGCGATGGTCACTGTGTTACTGCTCGTGACCTTCATCCCCGAACTTGTCATGTTTCTTCCAAGGCATGTCCAATGAGCACCACCACCTCACGCCGTCCGGCAACACTGCGCCGCAGTTGGCTCTTCACCTCGGGGCTCGACGCAGGTGCGCAACAAGCTGCGCTTGATAGCCGCGCCGATGTGCTGGTTGCCGATCTAGAAGAGTTCACCTTGCCTGCCGAACGCCCTGCTGCGCGGCCAAAAATCGCCGCGTTGATGGCGCGCTGTCGCCCACAAAACACAGTGGGTGCGGTGCGTATCAATCGTTTGTCTGGTGATGGCCTGGCTGACCTGCAAGGCGTTATGCCTGGCGCCCCAGACGTCATCTTTCTACCCTATGTAGAAAGCGCCGACGAGATTATCGCGCTCGCAAACGCCATCGAGGCCTTAGAGACAGAATTGGGTTTGCCGGCAGGTCAGACGGAGATCGTACCCACCATCGAATCCGCACTTGGCATCGTACGCATACAAAGCATCTTGGCAGCCAGCCCGCGCGTCAGCGCGTGCCTGCTCGCCGCCGAAGACCTCACAGCTGATCTGGGCGCCGAACGCGGGCCCGACAGCCTCGAACTCAACCATCTGCGCAGCCGTTTTCTGGTTGACTGCCGTGCTGCCGGACGCGTCGCGATTGATTGCCCGTTTAACTATCGCGATCCAGTGGCTCAACGTTTGGATCTCGTATGGGCACGGCGCATCGGGCTAAAGGCGAAATGTGCTGTGTACCCAGCGCAGATCGCAGCCATCCACGAAGAGTTAACTCCGTCAGCGAAGCAGGTAGACCTTGCGCGTGCAAGCGTATCGAGCTTCGAAGCCGCGCGCCGGGGTGAAACCTCTGCACTGCCTGCCGTTGAAAGCCCCGACTATCACACCGCACGACGTCTACTTGCACGTGATCTTGAGTTCAAAACTTGGCTGACACGAACGAGTCACGCTGACTAACGTACGCGCAGCGCCAGCGGTACCCACGAGACACTAACATCCCCTTTGATAAACGTTTGGCAGGCCATCCGATATCCTGCTGCAAAATCCTCGGGTGTGAGATGCCTTTTTTCTTTTGCTTTGATCTCGTCTGTATGCTCAAGGCCGCTTTCTATTTTGCACTTACAGGTGCCACAGATACCCCCACCACATTTGAAAGGGATCCCACCTTTTTCACGTAGCGACACCCGCAGTAAATTGCTATCTTCAGGGGCTGACACGACTTTATTGTCGTTGGTGATGAACGTGACTTGAATCATTGATTGACCTTTCGTAACTCGATATTCACCGAACCAAAGCTCGCCAGATCTTCCAACTGAGCACGCGCCAATTCTAGGGTCTCGAATTTTTCTAAGAATTTTGAAGAAACAAAATTCACAATCTCTGGGCCAGCCTCATCGACGATCTTGACCTTGAGCGGCTTAGTGAGCAGCGCAATCACATAGCGCGCCCGCTGACGACCGCAAAACAAGTAATCATATTGTTCAATGGATTCAAGTCCCTCGCACAATTCGGTGCGATAAAACCCTGGCTTGTTCGTCAAAATGACATACATTGCAAAGTCTTTAACGAGCAAGCGTTGCAGGGTCACGAACGAAGCCTTCCTGGGTGAGCTCGATGTCATGATGCAGCCACAACTGACAAGGCAAACGCCAACCCGCCTCAATTTGCTTTCCCAGCATTTTTTGTTCTTTCCAATTTGGTGGCGGCAAATGTTCGGCGCCAGACAAGATTTTGCTGGCGCACTGCGAACATTTACCCATTCCACAGCGGTACGAAAAATGGGGGTACGGGAACTGTTTAATCCCGGCGCGCACAACAAGATTTGAATTGTCTTTGACTTCGCCTTCAAACGTCTGGCCGTCTTTGTGAATGACTACTTTAGGCATGGAATGGCATCACTAGAAGGTTGAAATCAGCGCACAAAAAAAGCTTTGAGATGTTTTGCAAATTGTATACTATGTACAATTATTCCCTTTATACCGGAGCCCGCTATGTCTGCATTGATGGACCAAGACACTTTTCGCACCGCGCTTGAAAACGCCATCAAAGGCAAAAGCGCCAATAAGGCTCCGTTCAGCGTAGCCTGGGCGAGTGGCAAACTCAGCCGCGCTCACCTCGCGCGTTGGGCCGAAAACCACTATCACTACGTTGGTCCGTTCGCCGACTACCTCGGCTACGTTTACGCCCGTACCCCCGCTCACTACACCGATGCCAAAGACTTTTTGCTTGCCAACATGTACGAAGAAGAAATAGGTGGCGATCGTCATACCGACCTCTTAATTCGTTTTGCCGAGTCTTGCGGCACGACGCGCGAGCGTGTCACGAACCCAGACAACATGTCACCCACTACACGCGGATTACAAAGCTGGTGCTATGCAGTAGCAATGCGTGAAGATCCAGTCGTGGCCGTTGCGGCATTAGTGGTGGGCCTAGAATCACAAGTACCGTCGATTTATCGCAAGCAAACTCCAACGCTGCGCGACAAGTACAAATTCACAGACGAAGAGGTTGAGTTCTTTGATCTGCACATCGTATCTGATGAAATTCATGGCGAACGCGGCTATCAAATTGTGCTTGAGCACGCGAACACACCAGAATTGCAACAACGTTGCTTAAAAATTTGCGAGATCGGTGCGCAAATGCGTTTGCTGTACACGACGGCGCTTTATCATGACTATGTGGCTAACGACATCCCACTGGCTGAACTTGAAATGGAAGATCAAGTCGTACCCACAGGCAAGCCAACACTCGCCGCGGCATAGGCCTAGCCACCAATGAAGCAATCACTCAAACTTGAATTGGCCGAAGCGCGTGCAATGGCCGCGGCCGCAATTGCAAAAGCCAATGCGATTGGCGTACTTGAAACAGTATGCATCGTCGATGACGGTGGCTACCCGCTTGTTTTAGAGCGTATGGATGGTGCCCGCATCACTGGGCCGCAAATTGCCTGGAACAAAGCCTTTACGGCAGCCGGTCATAAGCGGTCAACTCACCTCTTTAACACCCCACCCAACGGCCCGGCACTCCCGGGCAACGAAGCCTTTGGCATCCAGTGGAGTTTCGATGGCAAGTTTGCCGTGTTTGTGGGTGGATTTCCGATTGTCGTCAATGATCAGGTCATTGGGGGTGTCGGGCTGAGTGGTGGCAACGGCGAGCAAGATACCGCCTGCGGCGTAGCTGCCCTGCAAGCACTTCAGGATTTGCTGACCTCGCTCAAGCACACGGTTCTCGTTCAAGCAGATATCAAAAAGTAAATGCTTTGGGTATTACCTTAGTGATGTTCAATTAAAAAATAAGCATTCGTGCCTCCCCCATGCAACGTTCAAGCTGGGGGCCGGCTGCAAGGTTAACGTTCGAGGCGTTGACAACGGTATCGAACGAAAAGCGAACTCAACTTCTATGGCAAGGATGTTTAACATGCAAAGACAGATACTCGCACTGCTTGGTTTGACCGCGCTTGGTTTTTCATGCACGACCCTTGCCCAACCCTATCCCAACAAACCCGTACGCGTCATTGTTTCAACGGTACCGGGCCCCTTAGATACCTTCGCACGTATGGTGACCGAGAAGCTCGCTGCCTCACTCAACCAACCATTCATTGTCGAAAATCGCGCGGGCGCAGGCGGCAATATCGCAGCTGAGCAAGTGGCTAAAGCGCCAGCTGATGGCTACACACTCTTGTTTTCAATTGATACTACCTTCACTGTCAATCCGGCGATTTATAAAAAGCTACCGTTTGATCCGGCGAAGGACTTTGAAACGATCTCGGTGCCCGTCACCTACGGTCAGATGCTCGCTGTACACCCCTCTTTACCAGTAAATTCTGTGAGCGAACTTGTCGCGCTCGCCAAAACAAAATCTCTTGATTACGCCTCAGGTGGCAATGGTTCACCTAGCCATCTTTCGTTTGCCTACTTTTTGTCGACCGCCGGTATCAATATGACGCACATCCCCTATAAGGGAACCGGTCAATCGATTGTGGATGTAATGGCAGGGCAGGTCAACGCGATTTTTGCAGTCACGACCGGCGTGTTGCCGCATGTCAAAAGCGGCAAACTTAAGGCGCTCGCCGTATCAAGCGCAAAGCGTTCAACCCTTGCGCCTGATCTTCCAACCGTAGCTGAGTCGGGATACCCGGGCTTTGATGCATCGTTTGCTTACGCACTCATGGCACCCGCCGGTACTTCAAAAGAGATCACTCATTTATTAAACGCCGAAGTACAAAAAGCAATGGCAGCGCCAGATAGTCAAGAAAAAAATCGTATCGCAGATTATTTGCCGACAGGATTGAATGCTCAGCAATCCACTGCATGGCTGCAAGAGAATCGTGAGCGCTGGGGCGCTGTAGTCAAAAAAGCAGGTATCACGATCGACTAGTACAATCTCGTCACAATGATTTCGCCCTCTAAAGTTTCTGCATCGCAAAGCAAGACCTCGCTCGGTATTACGCATGCTTCGCTGGGCCAACTCGCAACCGATCGCTTACGCAGCGCGATTCTAAGCGGCCAATATCAACCTGGCGAACGTTTAGTCGAAGATCGCCTGTCTGCCGAGATGGGGGTTTCGCGCGTACCGATTCGAGAAGCCTTGCGGCAACTTGCAACCGAAGGGCTTGTCACTGTCCAGCCGCGGCGGGGCGCTTCAGTCGCAGAAGTTTCACCCGCTGTAGCCGCTGATCTCGTTGAGGTACGTGCCACACTAGAAGGCCTAAATGCTCGGCTCGCCGCCCGCAATCGCAGCGCAGAAATCTTAACTGAGCTGCATGATATTTTGCGCGAAGGTAACCTAGCCGCTGAATCTCAAAACGTCACCGATTTGGTCAGATTAAATGGCGCCTTTCACGACAAACTTGCTGAGGCCGGGCGCAACAGCATCTTATGGGACATCATGCGCACCTTGCGTGAGCGCACAAGCCTAGTATTCGCGTTGACCACCCAACGACGCGCAAGCGAAGACTGGAAAGAACACTCGCAAATTTTAGCTGCAGTCATTAAAGGCAACGAAGAGCAAGCCGCAACGCTAGCAGCAGAGCACGTTCATGCCGCCGCGCAAGCGACACTCAACGCAAAGATATCAGCACCCACTAAACAGCGCTGAAGGGATGCTCAATAATGTACTGGCGCAACGCAACATCGACTCTAGTTTGCCAGCCTTGACCGGTTGCCCGAAAACTCGACAGCACGTCTCTAGATAAGCGAATGGTGATCCTTTCTTTTGTAATCTCAGCCTTTGGCCGACCTATTTTGACAATAGGCTTTACCGCCGCCCATTCAGCATCCGTGAGCGAATAGGCGTCAGGATCGGAATCAATACCCGCCTGGATCAAAGCGTCTTCAGCGGCGGTGGGGATAATTGTGCCAGGCTTAAGTTTGGGCATAGCGATTGATCTCTCGTTGATTGGCTTTGCGCAGGCTAATGACTCGACGTACAAACAGGCGATCGACATAAACAACGTTAAACAAACGCTTACCGATATAGCCCAGGGAAATCTGACGACTTTCGGCGTAGCTTTGACGCACATCAGGCCAAGTCGAAGCAGAATCCCAATCGAACAATTCGGCCAGCGACAAAGGCACCCCGTGCTTTTCAAAGTTGCTTGTGTTTTTGTTAGGATCGAATGTAATAATTAGACTTATTGTATGCACAATAACTTGCGCGGTCAAGCTCATGCTTGTCCACTTGAAAAATTGCAGAGCTGCGATTGAACCGCGCCTACCGTCTAATTGTTATTCGCAAAACTACTCCATTGAGTCGCAAGTCAATTTCACTTGTAACGTTAAACCAGCAACGCCACCGCTTTAATCTGCGCCCACAGCGCAAGGCCTGGTGCAATATTCAAACGCGCCACCGACGCGTACGAAATCTTTGCCAACAAGCGTTGCGCGGGTTGGTCACCTGCAGCTAATTCAATTAAGGCCTGACCGCCCGCGCCGTCTCGTACTGCAAGCACCGTGACCGGCAAAATATTTAACATACTTGTATCGGTGTGATGGCTGAGCGCCAAACTGACATCGCGGGCATGGATACGTACGCGCAAACGATCACCAGGTTCATGCGCGGGACCATGTGCGTATAGCGTACCTGTCGGGCTTTGCAGTGTCAGTAAACCGTGCGGATCGCGCTGCTTCACAGTCGCCTGCACCACCACACCTGCATCGTCGCGCAGGGCCAGCGGTGCCTCAGGGTGATTCATCACGTCAAGCGCGGGGCCTGCCTGGCGCACGCGTCCGCCCTTCATCAAGACTAGATAGTCTGCCAGACGCGACATCTCATCGACGGCGTGGGTGACGTATAACAACGGGATGGTCGTGGTTTGTTTGAGACGTTCGAGGTACCCCAGAATCTCTGAGCGGCGCGCGGTATCTAGCGCTGCCAGGGGTTCGTCGAGCAAGAGAATATCTGGGCGGGTGAGCAACGCACGACCCAGTGCGACACGTTGGCGCTCGCCACCAGATAGCTGACCGATCGCTCGTTGCAAGAGCGGCGCTAAATCAAGTTGCTCAACACACTGCGCATAATCAGCCGCCGTGCCACCTACGCGTTGCCAGCCGTAGCGCAGGTTTTGCTCGACAGACAAGTGCGGCAACAATGCCGAGTGCTGAAACACAAAGCCAACGCGCCGCTGATACGCGGGCACAAAAACGCCAGGCGCTTGCCAGGTTTTTTGGTTGATCCGGATGTGGCCTTTGACCTCGGGTTCGAGCCCAGCGATAGCACGCAAGATAGTGGTTTTGCCGCCGCCAGACGGACCGAAAATAACCGTTGTGCCTGACGATGGTAGCGTTAAATCAACTGATAAATCGAAGGCAGCCTCACCTCGGCGTACGAGCTTCAGACTTAGGTCAATGCCGTGTGTGCCATCGGTACGCTCAAGAGCGCCTGCCCGGGGTTGGGGCGCATATTCCGTCTGATTGATTGATGTCAACCGTTCGCTCATCGCGCGTCCCCCCTATGGTGCGACAACCGCTGACCAAACCATTGCATCAGGCACAGCACTACAAACGAAAAGATCAATAATCCACCAGCCAACCAATGCGCTTGTTCGTAGGCTATTGCCTCAACACGATCGTAGAGCAGTACTGACAATACACGCGTTTCGCCTTCGATATTGCCGCCCACCATCAAGATCACACCAAACTCACCCACCGTATGCGCAAAGCCCATCACAGTCGCTGTAATGAAGGCTGGGCGACACAAGGGAATCACGACTGTTTTAAAACGATCTAAGGGTGAGGCGCGCAGCGTTGCGGCCACGTCCAAGATTGATGTGTCTAAACTAGCAAAGCCCGCCTGCAGAGGTTGCACCACAAACGGCAACGAATACAAGACCGACGCCAACAACAAGCCCCAAAACGTAAATGCCAACGAGCCCCAGCCTAGGGCGTGCGTGAACTGACCCAAGGGCCCGTTTGGCCCCAACATCACCAACAAATAAAACCCGAGAACGGTTGGCGGCAGCACCATCGGCAACGCCACGATTGCAGACAACGGCGCTTTAAGACGCGAACGCGTGCGCGCCAGCCACCAGGCCAGTGGCGTGCCAAGCAGCAACAAAATCACCGTCGTGAAAGTTGCCAGCTTGAGGGTCACCCAAAGGGCCGCCAAAATCGCCGTCATCGTGGTGCTTCGCAGAAGTTAGTTGTAACCATGGCTTGCAATAATGCCTTGTGCTTCGGACCCTTGCAAATACTGCATAAACGCCTGTGCTGCTTGATTGGTTTGACTGCGGGTCAATAACACTGCAGTTTGAACAATCGGTTGGTGTAGTGACTCTGGTATCAGCCAACTATTTTGATAAAGCTTTTTTTGCTCGGGTGTTTCAAGTGCAAACGCACGCGGCAATAACCCAGCATCGGCGTTGCCGCTAAAAACAAACTGCGCAGCCTGGCCAATATTTTCACCCATCACCAAACGCGCCTTAACCTTGGGTAGCAAACCGAGGGCCTCAAGAGTCTGCTGAGCGGCCAGCCCATAGGGAGCTAACTCAGGGTTAGCCATTGCAAGCTTTTTAAACTGCGCCTGACGCAGAAGCTGTTCGGGCGAGGCCGTTGTCCGTGGGACTTGGCTCACGAAGACGAGGCGGCCACGCGCGTAATCAAATAAGGTTTCTTTCACGGCAAAGCCCTCACTGACCAGGCGCTCGGGGGTTTGACGGTCGGCCGCAAGCAACAAGTCAAAGGGGGCGGCCTGACGGATCTGGGCAAAGAGCTTACCGGTTGAAGCAGCACTGACAGATATTTTGTAGCGTGTTTGCTCTGAAAATTTAAGTACTAGTACTTGTGCGGTATTGACAAAATTGCTGGCAACAGCAATACGCGCGTCTTGGGCAACCGCCCGACACGAGAAAAATGATATAAATATAAATATAATCAAAGACTTATGCACTTTAACCTTTTGAAATCCATCTAATTTTGCACACAGTCACACGCTCAAATTAAGGGCGTCTTGGGCACCCTGCACACAGCAGGGCGCCAGATAACCCGATAACCCTCAGGGTCGGCAAGCACCAAAAGCTAAATTAAGAGTACAGTAATTCTACGGACTTATATGCACGACACTTTGGCACGCTTTCATCCATGATTCAAACGCCTGCACCGCTCATCGATCGCTTCGGAAGAAGCATTGAGTACCTGCGCCTGTCAGTGACAGATCGCTGTGACATGAAGTGCACCTATTGCCTGCCCAAAAGTTTCAAAGGCTACCAAGAGCCAAAAAACTGGCTCACCTTCGACGAAATCGAGCGCGTAGTTGGCGCCTTTGCACGCTTAGGTACGTCACGGGTACGTCTGACAGGCGGTGAACCATTGCTTCGCCGTAATCTGCCGCAACTCGCCGCTCGTATCAGTGCGCTTCCTGGCATTCGCGATTTATCGCTATCGACCAATGGCACCCAGTTACCGAAATATGCCGAAGCCCTGCGTGCAGCGGGCGTGTCACGTCTAAATATCAGTCTTGATAGTCTCACTCGTGAGTGCGTCACGCAGATTACGGGGCGCGATTCGATTGACGACGTCATGGAAGGCCTAGCCGCGGCTGAAGCTGCCGGGTTTTCGCCAATCAAACTGAACATGGTTGTAATGCCTGGGGTCAATGAGCACGAAGTCGAAGCCATGACCGAGTTCTGCATCAACCGTGGCTTTATTTTGCGCTTGATCGAAACCATGCCCATGGGCAGTACTGGCTTGAAATCAAGCTACGCTCCGTTAGGCCCAATTCTTGATCGCCTGCGCGAGCGCTTTGACCTCATCCCAGAAATCAAAGAAATGGGCGGCGGGCCTGCGCGCTACTGGCGCACCAAAGACGGGCGTGGCCAAATCGGTTTGATCACACCCATCAGCCAACACTTCTGTGCCACCTGTAATAGGGTGCGGCTGTCTGTGGATGGCACGCTTTACTTGTGCTTAGGCCAAGAAGAAAAACTCGAGATTCGCCCCCTGTTACGCGCAGGTATTAGCGACGAAGACCTTGAGCAAGCCTTGCGTGAAGCGATTGAACTCAAGCCCGAGCGTCATGAGTTTCGCGAAGCGCCTACCAAGATCATTCGGTTTATGTCGCAAACCGGCGGCTGAACTGACCTCACGAGTCACCGTACACTAGCGGGATTCGTCACCCTGTGCCTTGAGCTATGAAACCCAGAGCTAACCTACTGAACTTTGAAGACGCGCGCGAGCGTCTGCTTGCTGCCGCATCACCGTTAACGATTATTGAGACCTTGCCCTTACTGCAAGCTCAAGGTCGGGTGCTCGCACAGGCCGTCACATCCCCCTTGAATGTACCGGGCTTTGATAATTCAGCGATGGATGGTTACGCCCTGCATGTCACCGATATCAACGCACTACCCGACTCGTTCGCGGTGGTGCAACGTATCGCCGCAGGACAAACCGGTACCGCCCTGACAGCCAACACTGCCGCACGCATATTTACGGGCGCACCGATCCCTGAAGGTGCAAACGTGGTTGTGCCGCAAGAAAATACCCAAGACGAAAACGGTGCGATCAAACTGACACAGCCCATTCAGTTGCATCAGCATATTCGCCGCAAAGGTGAAGACATTACCGAAGGGGGGCCTGTGCTCGCTGCGGGGCAGCGCTTAGGCGCTCAACATCTGGCCATGCTCGCCTCAATCGGCGTCGCAAGTGTTTCGGTGTTTGCCTGGCTAAAAGTCGGTGTATTTTTTACTGGCGACGAACTGACTGAACCCGGTCAACCCTTAGCACCCGGTGCCATCTACAACAGCAATCGCTACGCCATCAACGGCCTGCTTAAACAACTGGGCTGTGCCATCACCGATTACGGCATTGTGCGGGATTCTGCCCAAGCTACACGCGAGGCCTTGCAACGCGCCGCTTCTGAAAACGATGTAATCATTACGTGCGGCGGTGTGTCTGTTGGCGAAGAGGATCACGTCAAAGGTGCAGTGCAAGCACTGGGTTCGCTTGATCTATGGCAGATTTCAATGAAGCCAGGCAAGCCCTTGGCTTACGGCAAGGTCGGCACAGCTGACTTTATTGGCCTACCCGGAAACCCTGTCAGCTCATTTGTCACCTTTTTGTTGATGGCGCGCCCCTTTTTGCTTAAATGCATGGGCGCACAAGAGGCCCCGCTGCGCTACCTCACCGCAACGGCTGACTTTAACTGGCCACGTCCAGATAAGCGTCGTGAGTTTTTACGCGTCAAACTCGAGCAAGACGCCAGCGGTCAGCCTGCCCTACAGCTTTGGCCGAATCAAGGCTCGGGGGTGATGAGCAGTTTGGCCTGGGCCGATGGCTTGGTGGATCTTGCACCCGAAACCGTCATCACCAAAGGCGATACAGTGCGGTATCTTTCGTTGTCTGAACTTTTAAATTAATCAGCGATCATGCACCTCAAGGTTTTGTATTTTGCCCAACTGCGCGAAAAATTTGGCCTCGCTGAAGAAGCCGTGCACACGCCTGACAGCGTGCGTACGGTCGCTGATCTCATGCAGCACCTTGGCGCGCGCGGTGGCGTTTGGCAAGAGACCCTAGGTGGTCAATCTGCGTGTAGAGTCGCGATGAATCAAGAAATGGTGTCACAACACACTGCGCTCGTCGAAGGCGCAGAGGTTGCTATTTTTAGACCTGTGACGGGTGGCTAACGCATGAGCGCCCGTTTGTCTGTCGCTGTGCAAACCGAAGACTTTGACCTTGGTCACGAGCATCAACAACTTGTGCAACAAGATCACGGCATCGGTGCAGTCGTGGCCTTTATTGGCATGGTGCGCGACCTAAACCTGGCCGACGATGTCGTGGCCCTTGAACTAGAGCACTACCCCGGCATGACCGAAAAATCGCTCATGAACATTGTGCAACAAGCCGAAAGCCGCTGGTCACTGCAGGCTGCGCGCGTCGTGCATCGCGTAGGCAAGATGTACCCAGGCGATCAAATTGTGCTGGTACTCACGGCGAGTGCGCACCGCGGTGATGCCTATGAGGCCAACTCTTTTATTATGGACTATTTAAAAACCGAGGCTCCCTTCTGGAAAAAAGAATGGACGCCAGACGGCCCACGCTGGATTGAAGCGCGCGACAGTGATGATCACGCAGCCGCGCGCTGGAACGATCAACACCCTGCGCCTAATCCTTAAACATGAAGCACGATGAGCGAACCGAGTCATACTGAACATAAAGCTGTTGGGGCACCGTACGACGCGCTCATTCTTGCCGGCGGAAAAGGCAGCCGCCTTGAGGGACGCGACAAAGGTTGGGTCATGCACAAAGGCCTACCATTAATCGAGCATGCCTTGGCCTGCCTTGCAGCGCAATCGACCGTTCCCGCACGTATTTTAATTAGTGCCAATCGCAATATTGATGCCTACAAACAAACTGGGCATATTGTCGTCACTGATGAGCGGGCAGATTTTGCTGGCCCCCTTGCAGGCATTGAAGCGGGGCTGATGCGCTGCAAAAGAAATAACTTGCTAGTCATACCGTGCGACACACCCTTATTGCCGTCTAATTTATTTGAACGCCTTGAAGCAGCCCTGGCAGAAAACTCCTCAACGCTTGCAGCCTACGCAGTGACCAACGATGGCCCTCAACCTTTGTGTTGCTTGCTGCGCCCCGCTGCCGCTGGCTGGCTAGCCAAATATCTCGACGAGCAACACGCCGCAGCAATCAAATGGCTTGATCAGTTAGGCGCGTGCGCAGTGCACTTTGACGACTCAGCTGCTTTCAGTAATTTCAATACGATGGAGATGTTTGAATCTCTAAAACCAAAAGGTCAGGCATGACAACAGATTTCACTCATCTTGACGCGGCAGGCCAGACATGACGGCAGATCTGACTCACTTTGATGCAGCAGGGAAAGCGCACATGGTTGACGTCTCAGCCAAAGCTGAAACACATCGCCGCGCCGTGGCCCAAGGCCGTATCACCATGCTGCCTGCCACCTTTGCAAAATTAGCCGCAGGCAATGCAGCCAAGGGCGACGTACTAGGCATCGCTCGCTTAGCGGGCATCATGGGTGCCAAGCAAACCGGCTCGCTGATCCCTCTGTGTCACCCGATTCCACTCACGCGCGTCACCGTCGAATTTATCAGCGATGCGGCAAGCTCGTCTGTCACCTGCACCTCCACAGCAGAAACCGTAGGCCGTACTGGTGTCGAGATGGAAGCCCTCACCGCCGCCACCATCAGCTTGCTCACCATTTATGACATGTTGAAAGCCATTGACCGTGGCATGGTGATTGATGCGGTCAAGTTGCTTGAAAAGCACGGGGGTAAGTCGGGGAGTTGGGTTGGGTGAGCCGGCAAAGGTCGGCAGGACAAAATTATCATCTACTGAGTTGAAGGCCTCAAAAAAATTTGTACAATGTTCTCGTTTCCGGTACCAACCGGCCAAAGTCTGCCTCGTCGACGGGTGGGGCAGCGGTCATCTAGATAGTTTATTTGACGTCAATGAAGGCTCCCTTTGGGGAGTCTTCATTTTTTAGCGAGTGCGCATGTCTCTAAACAACTTTCATCCGAAAACGGGACATGTACTCATCTGCGACTTTACTCGCGGCTTCATACCACCCGAAATGACCAAACGCCGACCTGTTGTGGTCATCTCGCGCACAGCAACTCATTCAAGTCGTCTGTGCACGATCGTGCCTCTCTCTACCACTGCACCACAACCTATCGAAACTTGGCACGTCCCTCTATCAATTAATCCACTAAAAAGTACGCATACTGAGCCGAAGATCTGGGCAAAGTGCGACATGCTCTACACAGTGTCATTTGATCGACTCGACCTACCCGCTCCGCTAAATCAATCGCACTCTCAACGAGGGCTGACGCCGCGATTAAGCTCTCGGGATTTAGATGCCATATTTCGTGGCGTCAAAAATTACCTACCAGGTGTGTCCTCATCAGTTGAGGGAGTTACTCGGGAAGGCTTGAGCCGACCTTAGATTGTCAAAAATTGAATGGTTTGATCGCAAAAACTTCGCCTCCTTTGCACTAAATCAACTCCTCCCCATTTGGTTCTAGTTACCACACCCTCTTCCCGACTAAGTTAGATCATATCGACTTAGGAATGGGCTCATGTGGTTTAAGACGTTAGATATTCTTGGTAAAAAACTCATACCGATCGTACAAGGCGGAATGGGGGTTGGGGTCTCGGCTCACCGGCTTGCAGGTGCTGTTGCCCGTGAAAATGGTGTCGGTACGATCGCCAGTATCGATTTGCGCCATCATCATCCTGATCTTGAAGAACAAACCGAGCATTGTCGTGACAGCAACCAAATCGATCAGGCCAATTTGATTGCCCTTGATCGTGAAATCAAAGCCGCTAAGCAGCTTGCGCAGGGTCATGGCGCCATCGCTGTGAATGTCATGAAGGCGGTACGACAACACCCTGCCCTCGTTCAACAAGCGTGCGAAAGCGGAGCCGACGCCTTGGTGATGGGTGCCGGTCTGCCGCTTGATCTGCCCGAGATGGTGTCTGATTTTCCGAAGATGGGTCTGATCCCCATTCTGTCTGAAAGCCGTGGCGTGGCGATTGTGATGAAAAAGTGGCTTAAAAAGGGCCGCTGCCCCGATGCGATTGTGATTGAGCACCCGGGTCACGCAGGCGGCCACTTAGGCGCCAACAAGGTCGAAGACTTGCACGCACCTCGCTTTGAATTTGATTTGGTACTGAACGATTGCCAAGCCCTCTTTACTGAATTGGGGTTGGGTAAAGATGCGCCGCCTTTAATCTTGGCGGGTGGCATTGATTCGCACGAAAAAGTGCGTCATTGGTTAGGGGCTGGGGCAAGCGCCGTACAACTTGGCACGGCCTTTGCAGTCACACAAGAAGGTGATGCGCACGATGAGTTTAAGCGCGTGCTGATCAACGCAACCCCTGCGAACATGGTCGAGTTCATTAGCGTAGCTGGCCTTCCAGCTCGTGCAGTTGCCACCAACTGGCTCAAACAATATCAGCGTCATGAGCCCCGTATGCAAGCTTGCGCCCGCGCCGATCCACGACGCTGTGCCCAACAAATGGACTGTTTAACGCAATGCGGCCTGCGCGACGGAATTGCAAAGATTGGCCAATTTTGCATTGATCTGAAACTGGTATCGGCCTTGAAAGGCGATGTGCAAAAAGGCTTGTTTTTTAGAGGTGCAGGGACCTTACCTTTTGGTAAAGCAGTGCGTTCAGTGTACGAACTGATTGAATATTTACTGTACGGCACGTTTCCTGCAGCGCTAGATTTCACAACAACTAGTTTTACCAATAGACATGAGATCGCAGAGCCCAATGCTGATGCGTTACGTGACGCTCCAATGCTTGCTTAAGCCTGTTTCTGACATGAACAAAACAACCTACTTAGTCTATCGCACAGCCTTTTGCGGATGCTTCGAATCATGACACATCAACACACTCATCTCGCTGACGTTGAATTTGATCCAGATTTAGTGGCGCGCCACGATGGGAGTGGCCCGCGCTATACGTCCTATCCGACTGCAGATCGGTTCATCGAAGGGCCTCTCGCGGCACAATACGTCACCGCACTGCATAAGCGTCAAGACGCGCGCTCAGGTGCTGCGTTGTCGTTGTATGTGCATCTGCCTTTCTGCGATACGGTTTGCTATTACTGCGCATGCAACAAAATCGCAACGAAAGACCGCGGGCGCGCCGATACCTATCTCGACTACCTCGAACTCGAAATCGCACTCGTACGTGCCGAGTTTGCAGTCGCACCTGAGGTTACGCAGCTGCACTTGGGTGGCGGTACACCAACTTTTTTAACCAATACTCAACTGAGTCGCTTGATGCAGATGCTTAAACAAGCCTTTGCCTTCACACTTGACGCCGAATGCTCAATTGAAATTGATCCACGCAAGCTCAATAACGGAGCACTAGAATTGCTGGCTGATCATGGCTTTAACCGCATGAGCATCGGCGTACAAGACCTTGACCCTGCCGTCCAACAAGCCATAAATCGCTTGCAACCTGCTGAATTGACTCAAGCCGTTCTTGAAAAAGGTCGCGCTTTAGGCTTCAGCTCAATCAATCTGGATTTAATTTACGGCCTACCCAAGCAGTCTATCGCCACGATGCAAGCCACCCTCAGTACCGTATTAACGTGGCGTCCTGAGCGCATTGCTTTGTATAGCTATGCGCATTTGCCCGAACGCTTTATGCCTCAGCGACGCATCAACAGCGCTGAGATGCCTAGCGCGACCGAAAAACTTGCCATGCTTAAGCTCGCTGTGACAACGTTGCTTGAGGCTGGCTACGTTTACATCGGTATGGATCATTTTGCACTGCCTGAAGATGATCTGGCGATCGCACTCGAACAAGGCACCTTGCAGCGTAATTTTCAAGGCTATTCAACACACGCGGACTGCGATCTGATTGCACTGGGGGTGTCTGCGATTAGCTGTATTGGCGATACCTACGCACAGAATCATCGCGTCTTGCTTAATTATTACAAAGCGC
>CALFXX010000010.1 GCA_937952975.1 uncultured Alcaligenaceae bacterium | reverse complement strand
CGCTGTCTGATGCGGTGGCAGCGGTTAGCCAGTCTCAGCGCGACATCGGCATGCCTGTGGGGATTCAAGCTCGTTTTCAGGGGGCTGCGCGCGCGTTTGAGGCCTCTCTGTCAAGTACGCTATTTTTGATCTTAGCCGCAGTGGTCACGATGTACATCGTACTAGGCATCTTGTACGAAAGCTTTATTCATCCGATCACGATTTTATCGACTCTGCCGTCGGCCGCAATTGGTGCCTTGTTGGCGTTGACGCTGACTGGGCGCGATCTGGATATGATCGGAATTATCGGCATTATTCTTTTGATCGGGATTGTGAAAAAAAACGCGATCATGATGATTGATTTTGCGCTTGAAGCTGAACGCAAGCATAAGATGCCTGCCCGAGAGGCGATTGAACAAGCTGCGCTTTTGCGTTTTCGGCCAATTTTGATGACGACGCTTGCGGCATTGTTTGGTGCTGTGCCGTTAATGCTTTCAACGGGTACTGGTGCCGAGCTTCGCCAGCCGCTAGGCTTGGTGATGGTGGGTGGGCTGCTCGTGAGCCAGGTGTTGACACTATTCACGACACCAGTGATCTATTTATTTTTTGATCGTATGTTTGTGGGTCGTCGTCACACTGCACACACAAGTCATCCTGCATCATGAGTCTGTCTGGCCCCTTTATCGTACGCCCTGTTGCCACGATATTGCTTTGGCTGGGGGTCGTGTTGGCGGGTTGGCTCGCGCATAGTCTGCTACCGATTGCTCCCTTGCCGCAGATTGAGTTTCCGGTGATTGGGGTGCGTGCGCAAATGCCCGGCGCAAGCCCCGAAGTCATGGCCGCGACAGTGGCGACGCCGCTTGAGCGCTCGCTTGGTACGATCGCTGGTGTGTCTGAAATGACATCTCGCAGTACGACCGGTCAAACTAGAATTACGCTGCAGTTTGATTTGAGTCGCGACATCAATAGTGCAGCGACCGATGTGCAGGGCGCAATCAATGCGGCGCGCGCGATGATGCCCAGTGGTTTGCGCAGCAACCCGTCATACAACAAGGCTAACCCGGCTGCTGCGCCGATTATGACGCTCGCCTTAACCTCTGATTCCTTATCGCAGGGGCAGTTATATGACATTGCCTCGACGACGGTACAGCAAAAACTTTCTCAGGTCGAAGGCGTCGGCGAAGTGCAGATCGGCGGTAGCACTTTACCGGCAGTGCGTATCGATCTTGATCCCGATGCATTGGCTCAGGCAGGCGTATCGCTTGAAACTGTCCGTGCAGCGATCGCTGCTGCAAACTCGACTCGTCCTAAAGGCGTACTCGAAAACGGAACATCTCGCTGGCAGATTATGGCCAATGATCAACTGTGGAAAGCCGCTGAGTATCGCCCCCTGATCGTTGCGTGGCGCAATGGTGCGCCGGTACGCTTGTCAGAGATCGCGCAAGTTGAGGACTCGGTTGAAGATACTTTCAACATTGGCTATTTCAATAATCAACAAGCCGTTTTGGTATTGGTGCGTAGTCAGGCCAAAGCCAACATCATCAAGACCGTCGACCAAATCCGTTCAGAGCTGCCGGTGTTGCGCGCGATGTTGCCCGCTGACGTCACGGTATCGGTTGCGCAAGATCGCACCCCGAGTATTCGGGCTTCAGTGTTCGAAGCCGAAAAAACATTGTTGATTGCGATTGGCTTGGTGATGATGGTTGTGTTGGTGTTTCTGCGTAACTTACGCGCTGCTTTTATCCCGACGATTGCGGTGCCGGTTTCATTGATCGGTACTTTTGGTGTGATGTACTTATGTGACTATTCGTTGAACACCATGTCTTTGATGGCGCTTATCGTAGCGACAGGGTTCGTGGTAGACGATGCCATCGTTGTCGTTGAAAATATTATCCGACACGTTGAACGTGGCGAGTCGGTTCAGCGAGCGGCGTTACGCGGCACAAAAGAAGTTGGCTTTACCGTGTTGTCCATGAGTATTTCGTTGATCGCGGTGTTTATCCCGATCTTGTTGATGGGCGGGCTGCCCGGACGACTTTTTCGAGAGTTTGCGGTGACCTTGTCGGCCGCAATATTAATTTCGATGTTGGTGTCCCTGACCTTGACGCCAATGATGGCTGCGCATTTGCTCAAGCTTCCCGACAATAAAAGGGCTTCGTGCGGGCGCCCCAATATTTTCTCGCGTGGGATTCAAGCATTTGTTGAGGCCGTTGTGAATGGCTATGGGCGTTCATTACATTGGGCCTTGCGTCATGGTCGTATGATGATGTTGTTGCTGGCGGCAACGGTTGGATTGAATTTTTATCTTTATGGTGCCGTGCCTAAAGGATTTTTTCCTCAACAAGATACCGGAATGATGCTCGGGTTTTTTGTCACGGATGATGGCACTTCGTTCGATTCGATGAAGCCAAAGCTTGACCGTTTTAGACAGGTGCTATTACGCGACCCTGCGATTAGCACGGTGACTGCCTACGCAAGCGGACGGGGCGGCAGCAACAGCAGTTTTTTAGCTGTGCAGCTTAAACCCTTTGCTGAGCGCAAAATTTCAATCAGAGATGTGATTGCTCGGCTGCGCCCACAACTCGCAGGGATCCCAGGTGCGCGCTTATTTATGATGGCCCAGCAGGATATTAGGGTGGGTGGTCGACAAAGCAATTCGGCGTTTCAATACACGCTCATGGCCAACGAGCTTGAGGACTTGAAAGAATGGATGCCTAAGGTTCAACAAGCGCTGGCTGGGCTGCCCGAGTTGGTCGATGTGGATACCGATGTCGAAGACCGTGGTAGGCAAGTCTCGTTGATGATTGATCGCGATGCGGCGCAACGGCTAGGCGTGCCGATGGCGAATATCTCTGCTGTACTGAATAACTCATTTAGTCAGCGGCAGATTTCGATTATGTATGGTGATCGCAATCAGTACCGGGTTGTGATGGGGGTTGCTCCACGCCACGCGCAAGATCCCGAATCGTTACGTGATGTCTATGTCTTAAGTCAGACGGGTCAGCGAGTGCCCTTGATGGCGGTGGCGAAATTTGAAGTAAACAACGCGCCCTTGAGTGTTCGCCATCAAGGTTTGTCAGCAGCCGATACGATTTCATTCGATGTGGCACCCGGGGTCTCACTAGGGCAAGCCAACGCTGCGATTGATCAGGCCATCGCAGGCATTAATCTGCCAAGCGAAAAAATCCAGGCGGGTTTTCAAGGTACAGCGAAGGCCTTGCAGAGCGCCCTGGCCAATCAGCCTTGGTTGATTCTTGGGGCGCTTATCACGATGTATATCGTTTTGGGTATTCTCTACGAGAGCACGATTCATCCGCTTACGATTTTGTCGACGTTGCCTTCGGCAGGAATCGGGGCGTTGCTCGCGTTGTTGCTGATGAAAACAGAGTTCACCCTGATTGCCTTGATCGGCGTTTTTTTGTTGATCGGAATCGTTAAAAAGAACGCGATCATGATGGTGGATTTTGCAATTGAGGCGCAGCGTAAACTAGGGTTGTCGCCTAAAGAGGCTATCCATCAAGCCTGTATGACCCGCTTTAGACCTATTCTGATGACGACGTGTGCCGCAATTTTTGGTGCGATGCCTTTGGTGTTTGCGTCGGGTGCTGGCGTTGAAATGCGTCAACCGCTTGGAATCACGATTTTAGGTGGCCTGCTTGTGAGCCAGTTGCTGACGTTGTACACCACGCCTGTGGTTTACTTGTACCTTGACCGCTTCCGGTTGTGGCTGTTGACCAAACCCTGGTCTGCTTCAAAATCTGTGGTGTTGCCTAAGGGCGTTTAAACATGCTTGATTGCTTTCGTTCTGTTGTGCGTTGTCGTTTGGTGCGTGGCATGCGTGCGGTATTACTAGTCAGTGCGCTGAGTCTACTCGCCTCTTGTATGGTGGGTCCTGATTATGTACGCCCTACGATTGACGTTGGGGTGCAGTTCAAAGAGACCCCAGGTTGGAGGCCGGCTCAGCCGCAGCTAGCTGCGGTGCCGGACAGCGCTTGGTGGCGCATGTACAACGACGAGACGGTAAATCAGTTGATGCAAGAATTGAACGTCGCTAACCAGAATATCGCGCAGGCTGAGGCGCGTTTCAGGCAGGCCGTTGCACTGACGCAGGGATCGCGCGCACCCTTGCTGCCCACCTTGTCGGCTACGGGCGGTGCGACGCGATCAGGCGGTTCAGCCACAGGGCCTGGCGGGGTAGTGAATAGCACCTCGATCAGCACTTACAGCGCCAATGCGCTAGCGAGCTGGCAAATTGATATTTGGGGTAGTGTGCGCCGAAATATTGAATCAACCGATGCGACAGAGCTCGCCCTTGCTGCAGACGTCTCGGGCGCCAGGCTCACTGCGCAGACCGCGATGGGGCTTAACTACATACAGGTGCGCGTCTTAGACGAGCAAAAGCGGTTGTTACAGGCAACGGTTGTGTCGTACGAACGCGCTTTGAAGCTGACTGAAAATCGTTACAGCGCGGGTATTTCGGGTCAATCTGACGTGGCGGTGGCTCGCACCCAACTTGAGAGTGCCCGTGCGCAATTGATCGACCTCGAACAACAGCGGGCAGTCGCTGAGAATGCGGTAGCCGTTTTGCTCGGACGTGCGCCCTCGACCTTTTCGATTGCCGCGCAATCTTTGTCGCTCGTGCCGCCTAAGGTTCCGGTTGGTTTGCCTTCTGAGTTGCTTGAGCGGCGCCCCGATATTTCGGCTGCAGAGCGCCGTGCGGCTTCGGCCAATGCTTTGATTGGGGTTGCGACGGCAGCGTGGTTTCCAAGTCTGACGTTAAACGCCAACACGGGCTATCGCAGCAATGACTTCACGCAATGGTTCAGTGCACCGGCGCAGTTTTGGTCGCTTGGCCCCCAACTGGCTGCTTTAATCTTTGACGGTGGCGCGCGGCAAGCCCAGATCGCTCAGGCGCAAGCGCAATTTGATTTGCAGACAGCGATCTACCGGCAAACGGTATTGAACGCCTTGCAAGAGGTTGAAAACGCCATGATCCAGATGCGTGTCTTTGAACAAGAAGAAGTGGTGCAGCTTTTGGCCGTTGAGGCTGCCAGGTTATCTCTCAAGCTCGCCAGAAATCAGTATGACCAAGGCTTGATTGATTACTTAAGCGTTGCAGTGCTTGAAACGACAGCCCTGAACAATGAGCGCACGTACCTCACGCTGGTGGGTAATCGGTTTGCGGCAAGCCTGCGCCTGATTGCGGCGCTCGGCGGTGGCTGGTCAGCAGAAGAGCTTAGGCGTGTCGACGACTCAGGTAATCCAACCGCGAATCCCAGCAAAACCGTGCCCACCAACCGAGCGGACTAGCTCAAGAGTTGAGGCAGATTGACCGCCTAGCGCATAGACCGGCAGCCCCGCTTGTGCATTGAGTTCGGCAAAGCCCTTCCAGCCCATGCCTAGTACGCCTGGGTGAGAGGGCGTGGGTAAGACCGGGCCTAGCACCGCAAAATCTGCATCTAACTTACGCGCTTGAGCGAGTTCTTCAAGGTTGTGGGTCGACACCCCAACCAACGCGCCTTGAGCAAGAGCGGGGCGCATTGACAGGTTGGCCGCGTCAGTCGAGCGCAGATGCACCCCATCCGCTTGCTCCCACCATGAGGCTGGATGGATGCTGTTGACCAGTACGCGAGCCCCAGCCGCGCGGCAGCGAGCGAGTATGGTCGCTAGCGCTTGATGTAGCGAGGGCGCTGCGGCCCCACCGGGCCAGTTGGGTTCGCGCCATTGCAATAAACGTAAACCTGCCACTAGATTTTTGTCGAGACGTTGTAGAAATTCAGGCAGATGCTCGGGCGCCCCAACCGAAGAGATCGCGTAGACCTCTGGCAGCTGCAGCCAGCGCAGCGGTGGGTAGGTGGCCGGGAGTAATTGCGGTTGCTCGTGCGCGTAGCGTAAATCGACCCAACGCAATTCTTGCCCCTCCAGGCCTTTGGGCTCACCATTCCAGCCGGTCACCCGACAAAAGGCGAGTCGCACGGTTGTGGTGGGGTACTCGTGTACGTAGGTGACCCAAGGTGTCGAGGCAGTTACCTCGATGCCAAGTTCTTCGTGAAGCTCGCGCGCAAGTGCCTGTAAGACGGTTTCGCCAGGCTCGAGTTTTCCGCCCGGAAGCTCCCACCAACCGGGCCAGGGCTTATCTGCAGGCCGGTTGCCTAAGAGCACGGTGCCATCGGGGCGCAGTAGCACCCCAACGGCGACATTAATGATGTTGTCAGGCATAGCGCGCTGACCAGTCGCGCGCAAAATGCCAGGCGACGCGACCTGAGCGCGAGCCGCGTTCAAGCGCCCACTGCAAGGCTTCGGTGCGTGCCTCGGCGATGCTGGCTTCTGAGCAGCCTAGGGTGCGTAACCAGTGTGACACGATATCCAGGTAATCGTCTTGTTTGAACGGGTAGAACGACAGCCAGAGGCCAAAGCGTTCAGATAACGAAATTTTTTCTTCGACGGTTTCGCCCGGATGCACTTCGCCGTCGGCTTGATGTTTGGCCTGTAGGTTTTCACTCATGTATTCAGGCATGAGGTGGCGCCGGTTTGAGGTGGCGTAGATCAGCACATTTGTACCTGCTGAGGCAGCTGACCCATCCAGTACTGACTTCAGCGCCTTGTAGCCTGACTCGCCTTCTTCAAAGGATAAGTCATCGCAAAAGACAATAAATTTTTCAGGCCGCTCGGCCACCAGATCAACGATGTCTGCCAAATCGCCCAAGTCGCTTTTGTCGACCTCGATGAGTCGCAAGCCTTTCGCGCCATAGCTGGCTAGCATCGCCTTAACCAGTGAGCTTTTGCCGGTGCCGCGCGCACCCGTCATGAGTACGTTATTGGCCGGTTTGCCTTCGATAAAGTGACGCGTATTGCGATCAATAATGTCGCGTTGTCTTTCAATGTGTTGCAGGTCGCTGGTGTTAATCAGCGATACGTGGGCAATGGCATCAAGCCAGCCATGCGAGGCACCACGCTTGCGCCACCGAAAGGCCAGTGCGTTCCAGTCGGTAGGAGGTGGCGTGGGCGGCAACCAGGCTTCAAGTTGTGCCAGCACGCGTAAGGCGCGCGCCAGTAGCTCGGCCGACTCTTGGCCGTTTGATAAATTAGTGTTGCTCATTAGGATCTGTAATCTGCGTTGATGCTGACGTATTCGTGAGAAAAGTCGCAGGTGTAAACGGTTTGTGCGACGGTGCCACGGCCGAGTGCGATACGAACCAAGATTTCAGGTTCTTTCATGACACGTTGGCCGTCGGCCTCTTGGTAGTCGGGGTAGCGCTCGCCCTTATCGGCCACCAACACATCACCTAGCCAAAGCTTGACACCACGTACATCTAAATCAAGGATGCCTGCGTAGCCAATTGCAGCCAAAATACGACCTAGGTTTGGATCGCTAGCGAAGAAGGCCGTTTTAACCAGCGGTGAATGTGCCACGGCATAGGCCACGAGCAACGCCTCGTCGACTGTTTTTGCCTGTTCGACTTGAATCGTCATGAACTTGGTAGCGCCCTCAGCATCGCGCACGATTTTTTGTGCGAGATCGATGGCGGCAACAGAGAGTGCGGCCTTGAGAGCGGCATAGTGGGGGTGCGCTACGCTGTCAACGAGTAAGCCGCTTTTGCCGGTTGCCATGACGATGAACGAATCGTTTGTTGAGGTGTCGCCATCTACCGTGATGCGGTTAAACGAGACATCGGCTAATTCGCGCGCCAGTTCATTCATGAGTGACTGTGCAATACCCGCGTCGGTCGCTAAATAGCTCAACATGGTAGCCATGTTGGGCCGGATCATGCCCGCGCCTTTGCTGATACCGGTAATCGTGATGGTTTTGTCGCCGATATTGACGCGTTGCGAGTGGATTTTTGGCAAGGTGTCGGTGGTCATGATGCCGTGCGCGGCTGACACCCAGTTGGCTGCTGCTAAGTTTTTAATCGCGCCGGGTAGGCCTGCTTTGATGCGATCAACCGGTAACGGCTCAAGGATCACCCCAGTTGAAAACGGCAAGATTTGAGCACTGTTCAAACCTAACAAACCGGCGAGCGCGTCACAGGTTTCATTGGCGGCTTTGAGGCCGGGTTCGCCGGTACCCGCATTTGCATTGCCGGTGTTGATCACCAGCGCGCGAATATTGTGCGTGCCAGTCAGGTGCGCTTGACACACAAGTACTGGCGCGGCACAAAATCGATTGCGCGTGAACACGCCACCGACACTGGTGCCTTCACTTAAGCGAAAGACGGTCAGATCGCGGCGATCGGCTTTACGGATGCCGGCCTCAGTAACGCCGATTTCGATACCGGCAATAGGGTAAACAGCGTCGTCTGATGGAATATGTAGATTAACGGCCATGGCGGATCAAGAATTAAAGGGTGAACGATGCGTGATTATCGCTTTTTTTTGAAGCCAAGCTGCCTCGTCAAGCGACTTCAGACTGTGAGACCGAGCAACTTAAGTAACTTTTGAACCAGTGGGCTCTCAAAGCGGTTCAAATGCAGAACTAAATCAAAGTGATTGGTGTTGGGCATCTCGACATACTCGGCCTGAGCGCCGCGAGTCTGCCAAGCGGCCAGGTAATCGTGGGATTGGCGTTTGAATTCAGCCGTTTCATTTGAGCCATAGCTGACCAAAATGGGCGGTCTGTGGTCGGGCAAGGCAAAGATTGGGCTATTGCGGCGCGCATCCTCAAGGCTTAGATGCATCCACTCATTGATGTGGGTATCGACCAGAGGGGTGAGGTCATATAAGCCGCTTAGCAAGACGGCTCCGGCGATGGCAGTTGAATCCATCCCATAGTTCTCTTGCCAACCGCGCGCCAGTACCATTGCGGCAAGGTGTCCGCCTGCCGAACTACCTGCAACGACCAGGCGGTGGCGATCGCCGTGATGTTGCTCGATATGTTGATGCACCCAAGCGACTGCGCGACGTGTTTGATCCACAATGTGGTCGAGTGTAACGGCGGGGGCAAGTGAGTAATTCACCGCCACCACCGTGATCCCGGCCCGAGTCAGGGTGGGCGCCATAAAGCTCGAGTCGTCTTTTGAGAGCAGTCGCCAGTATCCACCATGCAGATAAATCAGTACGGGGCCCGGGTGTTTGCCTTGAGCAGGGAAAATGTCGAGGGTTTCGTCAGGATGGGGGCCGTAGGCAACATCCAGGGCGCAAGGCAGGGTTGCCCTGGCCTGCACGCTCAGCGAGGCGTACTCGCTGAGCATGGGGGTGATGTCAGGTACGGTGGCGCGTGCGTTGTACTGCAAGTCGAGCGTGGCACGATCCATGGGTAAAAGACTCATTTGTCATTACTCGATTGAAATGCCGGTTTGCTTCGCCAAGCCCTGCATTTTTTCTATTTCTTTACGAATGGTTTCGCCAAACTGGGCTGGGGTGGTGGCTGCCGGAAACAAGCCCAAGTCGGCAAGCCGCGCGCGGACCGCGGGTTCGTTGACTGCTTTGGCGGCCGCCTCGCGCATGCGCGTGATCGTGGCCTGTGGGGTGCCCGCAGGGGCTACCAGGCCAAACCACGAAGGGTCATTGTTTGAGGCGAAACCGACTTCGGCGTAGGTGGGTACATCGGGCAGTGGCTCAAGCCGCGTTGGCCACGACACGGCGAGCGCCCGCAATTTACCGGAGTGTATGTGAGGCATCGCCGACGCGACTTGATCGAAGTAAACCATGACTTGTCCTCCTAGGATGCCTGTCAGCGCAGGGCCTGCCCCTTTATAGGGGATATGGATCATGGCGGTACCGGTGGTGGTTTTAAAGAGTTCGGCCCACATTTGGCTGATCGTGCCGTTGCCCGTCGAGGCATAGCTTAACTTGTCGGGATTTGCCTTAAGGTAGGCTAGAAATTCAGCAAAGTTATTAACAGGCAGACTGGGATGCACGACCAAGACACCCGGCGCCTGCACCAATTCAGTCACTGGGGCAAAGTTTTTGATGGGGTCGTACGGAAGGCTTTTGTAAACAGCTGGGTTCACGCCATGGGTTGATACCGTAGCAACCCCGAAGATTGAGCCATCAGGCGCCGCTTTGGCCACCTCCATCATGCCAATAGAACCTCCGGCGCCGCCACGATTTTCGACGATCACGGTTTGGCCCAGAAGGCGAGTCATGGGCTCAGCGAGCAGGCGTGCGGTAATGTCGGTTGAGCCGCCAGGCGGAAACGGCACAATCAGGCGAATTGCGCGGTCTTGCGCCTGAGAAAGTGGGATGTGTGCACAGAGGGCGAGTACGCCCGTCAGGCGCAGCAGTTGGCTTAGCAGGTTTCGGTGTGTCATCAGTTGTTTTCCCGAGGTGAACCAGCATTTTGGACGTAAAAGCTTGTCGTGGCAAAATAATTATCACCTGCTACTATTTGCCGCTAACAATTACCGTGCCTAGGAGGCCCCCATGCGTCTGTTTAAAAACCTAGTTGCAGCGGCTTTGCTCTTGCCAGCAATTGCACTTGCACAAACGCCGATCAAGGTCGGTATTGCAAACGATTTATCGGGCCCGTTTGCGGCACTGGGTGCCGAGGCGCGTGACGGTTTTAATCTAGCGATCAAGCAGCTTGGCAATAAGTTAGGCGGGCAGCCCGCTGAATTTATACAGACCGATATGGGCGGTAACCCAGATCAGGCGCGCCAGTTAGTGACGCGTTATATCCAACGTGACAAGATCGATTTCTTTACGGGTCCAATCGGTTCAAACGTTGCGTTGGCGGTTGGCCCAGCGCTGTTCGCGGCCAAAGTCCCTTATCTCTCCAATAACCCGGGCCCCAGCCAGTTTGCCGGCGCGCAGTGCAATGATTACTGGTTTGGCGTGTCGTACCAAAACGACGCCTTTCATGAGGCAGCGGGTAAAGTCGCAGCCGACCGTGGCTTTAAAAAAATGGTCATCATGGCGCCTGATTATCCAGCAGGCAAAGACGCCTTAAACGGCTTTAAACGTGGTTATAAACTTGCCCCCAATCAAGAGGTTTACACCAAGCTCGGTCAAATTGATTACGCGGCTGAGTTGGCACAGATTCGCGACGTCAAGCCAGATGCGATCTACATTTTCTTGCCAGGCGGGATGGGCATTAACTTTGTGAAGCAGTTTGTTTCGGCGGGCTTAAATCAAAGCGTGAAGCTTGTTGGTCCTGGGTTTTCGGCCGATGAAGACGTGATTCAGGCGGTCGGTGAGCCCTTGGTCGGGATGTTTAACACCGCACAGTGGGCGCACGACTTAGATAACGCGCAAAACAAACAATTTGTCGAGGCGTTTCGTAAAGAGTACAGCAACCGCAATCCGTCGGTCTATGCCGCACAAGCTTACGACACCATCATGTCAATGGATGCTGCAGTCAAGGCAACCGCAGGCAAAGTCGCTGATCGCGAAGCGGTCATCGCAGCATTGAAAAAAGCGGATTTCTCTTCGGTACGCGGTGCGTTTAAGTATGGTGTGAATAACTTCCCGATTCAGGCCTTATATGTTCGCGTTGTTGAGAAAGGTGCCGATGGCCGCATCACCAACAAGTTAGTCGGTAAAGTGTTTGATTCGTACCAAGACGTGTACGTCGGCGAATGCAAAAAGTAAGTCTGCCAGTGCGGCAACAGGTGTCGCGATGAGCGGCACCCTGCTTGCCGAGCAGTTGCTCAACGGCTTGCAGTTTGGATTGATGCTGTTTTTGATTGCGGCAGGCCTGACGCTGGTGTTTGGGATTTTGGATATCTTGAACGTCGCGCATGGCTCGCTGTATATGGCTGGCGCGTATGTTGCGGCCCAAACGATGCAGGTGACGGGTTCGTTCGTGGCGGCAGTCGTGGTGGCCGCTGTGGTCACGGGCTTGGTCGGCTTGGTGCTTGAACTGATTTTGGTGCGCAAACTCGTGGTGCGTGATCATTTGGCCCAAGTGCTGGGTACCTTTGCCGTCATTTTGATCGCCAACGATATTGTCAAAATGATCTGGGGCCCGGCCCCCATGATGATGAATATGCCTTCGGGGCTTTCTGGCCCAGTGCGTCTGTCATCTGACTTTCTATATCCTGCCTACCGCCTGTTGATTATTGCCGTTGGTTTAGTGGTGGCGCTTGGGTTGTACTTGTTTGTGACCAGAACGCGTGCCGGCGTGTTGGTGCGTGCGGGCGCCTCAAATCGACAGATGGCGACTTTGATGGGCGTGCGCGTGCCCCTCTTGTTTTTGGGCGTTTTCGTCTTGGGTGCCGTATTGGCTGCGCTTGCAGGTGCCTTGCTTGGGCCCATCACGGCCATTCAAGCCGGCATGGGCGAGCAAATCTTGATCTTAGTCTTGGTTTGTATCGTCATCGGCGGTATCGGCTCGATGCGTGGCGCCTTTGTCGGGGCACTTTTAGTGGGCTTTGTCGATACTGCAGGGCGCGCCTTCTTGCCGACTTTTCTTAAACTGTTTTTTTCTCCGGCCGTGGCCTCAAGTGTGGGCCCAACTCTGGCAGCGATTGCGATTTATATCTTGATGGCGGTGGTGTTAGTGTTTAGGCCTGCGGGCTTGTTTCCGGCGCGCGGCTGATGACCAAGGGTCTAAGCCTCTCTGCTCAGCAGCGCGATGGCACAGCGGCTGAAGCGGTCGTCTCGTTAGGCGCTGCGCCGCGTGGGGTAGCCGTTTGGGCGCCTCTCGGGTGCCTAGTCTTGCTTGTGCTTTTTCCGTTGATTGCACCTTTGCTTGATTTGAGCTTTTACGTCTCGTTTGTGCGGCGTGTGTTGATTTACGCTTTAGCGGCGAGTAGTTTGAATTTTATTTTGGGCTATGGTGGGATGGTTGCACTGGGTCATGCCGCTTTTTTTGGTGCAGGGGCCTATGTCGTGGCGATGTTATCTGCGCAAGGTCAAAGTCAAGCAATCATCGCCTGGCCGTTGGCGATGCTGGTGGCAGGTGTGTTGGCGTTGTTGATCGGGGCGATTTCGCTGCGTACGCGAGGCGTGTATTTCATCATGATCACGCTGGCTTTTGCGCAGATGGTCTTTTATCTTTTTATTTCGTTACGCCAATATGGTGGTGAGGATGGCCTGAACCTAGCGGCCCCTTCTTCTGTACCTGGTTTGACTTTGAGCAACGATACGCAGTTTTATTACTTGGTCTTGGGTATCGTCGCCGCTTGTTTGTGGTTGATGCACTGCATGGCGAATGCGCGCTTTGGGCAAGCATTGCAAGGCATTCGTGAAAACGAGACGCGCATGCAAGCGCTCGGGTATCCGGTGTTGCGTATCAAGCTCGTGGCCTTTGTCTTTTCGGGTACGCTCGCTGGCTTGGCAGGTGCCTTGCTTGCTAACCATAATCTTTTTGTGTCCCCAAGTTTGATGCACTGGACAGCGTCGGCCAACCTCATCATTATGGTGATCGTGGGCGGGATCGGTTTGCGCTTTGGTGGCGTAGTCGGCGCGACAGTGATGCTGTTGCTTGAAGAATTTTTGCGACTGTATACTGATTATTGGCATCTGCCGCTCGGTGTGTTGCTGTTAATGATCGTCTTATTTGCGCCTCGTGGGTTGGCGGGTTTGTTTGTACGGCGGTTGCCATGAAAGAAGCGCCTGTGCTTGCGCCAGTGCTTGTGGCCACTGAACTTTCTAAACGCTATGGTGCATTACAGGCCTGCGATCAGGTTTCGCTGACGGTCTTGCCTGGCGAGATCCACGCACTCATTGGCCCAAATGGTGCAGGTAAATCCACCTTGATCAATCTGTTGTCGGGTGTTGTCGCGGCCGATAGTGGAAGCCTCTTGGTGAACGCGCGCGACGTGACGCGCGCTTCGGTGCAGCACCGTGTGGCTGCGGGTTTGTCACGCTCGTACCAGATCACCAATATTTTTCAAACGAGCTCAGTGTTCGAAAACCTGCTTTTGGCCGCGCAAGCGCAGCGTGGCAGTCAGTTTTCTTTTTTGCGTTCGCGCGCACGTGATAGGGTATTGCAAGAAGCCGCAGAGGCTTTAGCGCACGAGTGTTCAATTGAGGCCGCCTTGTGGGGTTTGCCTGCAGGCACGTTACCGCACGGCGAGCAGCGTAAGCTTGAGTTCGCGCTCGCATGGGCTGCTCGACCTTCAGTGTTGCTCTTGGACGAGCCCATGGCGGGTATGGGGCCTGACGAAACCTTGCGCCTAACCGAACTGATCGAGTCTTTGCGCGGCCGTGCTGCAATGCTCTTGGTGGAGCACGACATGCAAGCTGTATTTCGTCTGGCAGATCGCATCTCGGTGTTGGTGTACGGCCGTATTATTGCGACCGGCACGCCCGAAGAGATTCGTGCCAATGATGCTGTTCGGCAGGCCTACCTAGGCGACGAGGGTGCGCAATGAGTACGCGGCTAAGCGGTTGCGAAGCGGTTGCGTTGAGAGCTGCTTCGCGTGCGACGCGCAGGAGGCCCTGAGATGCTGAGCATGCAAAACGTTCAGAGTGGCTACGGTTTAAGTCAGGTTCTGTTTGCTGTGTCGCTCGAGATCGCAAAGGGTGAGGTTGTAGCCTTGTTGGGTCGTAACGGCATGGGCAAATCGACGCTTGTGCGCACACTCTTTGGTCAGCTTGCTTTGCAAGCAGGCTCGTTACAGATCGAGGGTCAAGACATTCGCGGCTGGTCAAGCGATCGCATCGCGCGCTTAGGTTTGGCGATTGTCCCCGAAGGGCGGCAGTGTTTTCCTAATTTGACGGTGCGAGAGCATCTGACCGCCTTTGCTGCGCGACGCAATGGGGTCTCGGCACAGCAGTGGGACGCCGAGCGGGTCTTTGCGATGTTTCCGCGCTTGCGTGAACGCGCGGGCAACATGGGCAATCAGCTGTCAGGCGGCGAGCAACAAATGCTGGCGATTGGCCGCGCGCTGGTCACCAACCCACGGCTGCTCGTCCTTGACGAGGCCACTGAAGGCTTAGCACCCTTAGTGCGCGAAGAGATCTGGCAGTGCCTGGCGCGTTTGCGTCAAGAGGGACAAACGATCTTGGTGATTGATAAATACGTTGAGCGGCTGATTAAACTGGCCGATCGCCATGTCATTCTTGAGCGCGGCCGCGTCGTATGGCAAGGCACTTCAGCCGCGTTAAACGCGGACCGCGCCCTCTGGACGCGGTACCTCGGGGTCTAAGCAAAAATGACTTCAGGCAAGTGTGGCAATAGCACTCCGCTTGAGTGAATCCCTTGAGGCATCAAGGAAGCGTGCAGCGAGCGTCAGGCAAGTTTTGCAAACACCCGATCTGCGGCAGCCACTGTAGCGGCAATGACATCATCAGTGTGGGTGGCTGACACAAAGCCTGCCTCGTACGCTGAGGGTGCAAAGTAGACACCTTCATCCAACATGGCGTGAAAAAAGACTTTGAACCTCTCGATATTGCTGGCAGAGACTTCAGCCAAGGTGGTCGGAACGGTGTTTGAAAAGTACATGCCAAACATTCCGCCTTCAGAGTCGGCGCAAAAGGCAATGCCATGCTTGCGGGCGCTGGCGGTTAGACCTTCAGTCAGTTTCCGTGTGCGGGCTGCAAGATCCTCATAAAACCCTGGCTGGGCCAACAACTTCAGTGTGGTAATGCCGGCAGCGACCGCAACCGGGTTGCCTGACAACGTGCCTGCCTGGTAGACGCCACCAAGCGGCGCGATGTTGTTCATGATCGCAGCGCTTGCACCGAACGCGCCAATGGGCATGCCGCCACCAATCACTTTGGCCAGCGTTGTAATGTCGGGTTTGATGCCTGTTAAACCTTGAACGCCTTGGGGGCCGACGCGAAAGCCCGTCATGACTTCGTCAAAAATCAGCAAAGCGCCGTGCGCGGTGCATTCACTGCGTAGGGTTTCAAGAAAGCCTGCGATGGGTTTGATGAGGTTCATGTTGCCCGCGATCGGTTCAACGATGATGCAGGCGATCTCTTTGCCATGGGTGGCGAAGGCGGCTTTGACGCCAGCGATATCGTTATAATCCAACACGATTGTGTGGGCGACAAACTCGGGTGGTACGCCGGCCGAAGTCGGATCGCCGCCAGCAGTGAGCAAGCCAGAGCCCGCCTTAACCAGAAGGCTGTCTGCGTGGCCGTGATAACAGCCTTCAAACTTGATGATCTTGTTGCGTCCGGTGGCGCCACGCGCTAGACGAATCGCCGTCATGGTGGCTTCGGTGCCCGAGCTCACTAAACGCACCTGCTCAAAAGAAGGCATGCGGGCAATCAGCATTTCGGCGATTTCAATTTCGGCTTCGGTGGGAGCGCCATACGACAGGCCGTGAACCGCGGCGTCTTGTACCGCTTTGACGACTTCGGGATGCGCGTGACCTAAGATCGCTGGGCCCCAAGAGCCGATGTAATCGATGTAGCGTTTGTCTTCGGCATCCCAAAAATAAGGGCCCTGGGCACGTGCCACAAAGCGTGGTGTACCGCCCACCGAGCGAAAAGCGCGTACGGGGGAGTTCACGCCGCCGGGAATGCTACGACAGGCGCGTTCAAAAAGTTCAGCGTTGCGAGACATAAGAGTAAATCCGCCTAAACAAAAGAAGAAAAAGGTTGCGAGAGCGCGCGGGCTGCGGCCTGAATATCGGGAGCCATAAACAAGCTGCCGATCACTGCGATTGAGTCAGCGCCAGCGAGTGCTAAGGCTTGCGCATGTTGCGGACCGATGCCGCCAATGGCGACCACAGCAGGGCGCGGTGCTGGGTAGTGGTCGCACAAGTCGCGTCCTTCGCGCAAGACCGCCAAAGGCGCGGGTGGTGCCAACGGTTTTGTTTGCGAAGCATACATCGCACCAAAAGCGATATAGGCCACGTGGTGCGCCAGCGCGCGTTGGGCGAGCTCAGGGTTGGCGTAACACGACACGCCTAACAACATCGTAGGACCAATTTCGGCGCGCACCATCTGGACCGGGTCATCGTGCTGGCCGACGTGCACGCCATCGGCCTTGAGCTCAAGTGCCAAGCGCCAGTCATCGTTAATGATAAACGTGACACCCAGTTCGCGACACAGTGTCGCCAAACCTTGCGCTAATTCTTTGCGGAGACCACGATCAGGTGATTTATGCCGAAATTGCAGAGCCCGCATGCCGCCACTCGCCGCAGCGCGCACTGCCTGTTCAAGCCTGTGGGCGTCGTTCCATTCGGGCGTGACACCGTAGAGTCCCGAGGGAAAGCGCAGCGCCGCTTGCGTTGTGTTCAGTGCTGTCATGACTTAAACCTCGCGTGTCAGGCGGCGGGCAATGCGGTTGCCCATACCCGGTTGAAACGATTGCGCCACCGCGCGCTCTGCGTGGGTACAGGCTTGCTGGGCTGCCTCGGGTACGCCCAAGCCTTGCGCCAGCAGTGTCGCGAGGGCCGTTGCGACCAACCCTCCCGAGTCGCGCAGTCGGTCGGGTGGGGCAACCCAAGGCCAAGTAATCGTTTCGTTTTGAGGGCCGATCAAAATATTGACCAGATACCCCGGCCGCTGTTGATGACCGATCACGAGCACCCAACTTGCACCGATGGCGTGCAGAGCCTGCGGCCCAGCAGTCTCTCCCGAGGCCTCAAGCAACTCTTCAGTCACCCACTGCGCTAAGCGCTTGCCGTCAACGACAACGACTTGTGCCTGAGGCACGAGCAACTCAATCACGGCGCCAATGAGGTCTTGAACGTCGTCTTCGTCTTCTGAGGCTTCTTCGGTATCGAGCTCTTGCTGACCGAGATGTAACACCAAGGGGACTTGGCTGTAGTCGGCGGCAATCTGTGCAACAGCGCTGGCGGCTTCAACCGACGATAATTGCCCGACTTTAATCGCTTGGACAGGGATGTCCTCAAGCAGGCAGCGCGCCTGATCGTCTATTTGCTCGGCGGGGCAGGGTAATACCGCCTCTGTTCCCGCACTATCTTGCACCGTGACGGCCGTGAGGGTTGCCAGGGCGTGCCCATTTAAGGCCGCGCAGGTAATGGCGTCGGCCGGCAGCCCATCCGAGCCGGTCGGGTCAAAAGGACCAAAAATCAGAACAATCGAAGTCGAATTTTGTGGATTCATATTAAAAAGACAAGCAATAAACAGACATCGAGTGGTTGGTTTCGGTAAGATTGACCCCATTGTATGAGAACAACCGTTTTTGCCCGCCCGTTATTCATGACAAAGCGGGCTTAATTTAAAGAGAGAGCTATGCGTACTTGGATGTGTTTAATTTGCGGTTGGATCTATGACGAAGAGTCTGGTTTGCCTGAAGAGGGTATCGCCCCTGGTACCAAGTGGGAAGATGTACCCCCGAATTGGGTCTGCCCAGAATGCGGGGCACGAAAAGAAGATTTTGAAATGATGGAAGTCTAAGAAATTTTTATATAGGTTCGAATTGATGACGCAAGACCCAAAGAGCCCTGAAGCGACCCCGCCAGACTTGGCGATTGACCTGTCAAATCAGTTTTTGATGGCCATGCCGGGTATGGTCACCGGTGAATTGGCCGGAACTGTGATCTATGTGTGCGAGCACGGCCCAAAAGGTGCTTTGGGGCTTGTGATTAATCGCCCAACCGACTTGTCGTTGACGAGCTTGCTTGAAAAAATTGATCTGAAACTCGAAATTAGTCCGTTTCAGACCAATGTGGTGTTTTTTGGTGGCCCGGTGCAGACTGATCGTGGTTTTGTGCTCCATACGCCTTTGGGCGAATACAGTTCAAGCATCAAGCTTGGGCCCTTAGCGCTCACCACTTCGCGCGATGTGTTGCAAGAAGTTGCTGCCGGAAAAGGGCCAGAAAAGCTGTTGGTGACCTTAGGATATGCGGGTTGGGGGGCCGGGCAGCTTGAAAACGAGTTGGCGCAAAACGCCTGGCTTAACGTTGCGGCGACGACCGATATTATTTTTTCGACCCCGCCTGAACAGCGCTACTCGGCAGCCTTAAAGTTGCTAGGCATTGACCCCATCATGCTCACCGGTGCGGCGGGGCATGCCTGAAGAAACACTGCTGGCTTTTGACTATGGCGCCAAAAAACTGGGCGTTGCGCTCGGAAATTCGCTGTTGAGGCAGGCGCGGCCCTTGGATTTAATTCTTGAACCGACGCGTGACGGACGCTTTGCCCGAATCACCGCGCTGATCAACACCTGGCAGCCAGAACGCATGGTTGTTGGCCTGGCGTTAGCTACCGATGGCTCTGAGCAATACGCGACACAGCATTGTCGACGCTTTGCCCGACAACTCGAAGGCCGTTATGGCATCCCGGTCGTTCTGGTTGATGAGCGTGGATCAAGCGTCGAAGCCCAGAAAATAACCGGTCATGCGCCCGACGATGCCGTTGCAGCGGCTATTATTCTGCAACGCTATTTTGATGCGCACCCCTGAGACCCACCCCATGTCACAACAGCCGCCTGTCTATACCCCCGAGACCTTGCCAGATGCCGAAACGCTTTACGCGACACTGCTCGCCGAAGTCAGGCAAATTGTGCAGACGTTGCCGATTCAGCAAGTGCACATAGTAGGGATTCATTCTGGCGGCGCATGGTTGGCGGCCCGACTGCATCGCGATTTAAAGTTGGTGCAGCCCTACGGCACGCTGGATATCAGTTTTTATCGTGACGACTTTGACAAGATCGGCTTGCACAGTCAGGTATTGCCTTCAGATATCGCATTTCCGGTTACCGATAAGCATTTAATTTTGATTGACGACGTGCTCTACACCGGGCGCACGATTCGCGCGGCGATGCACGAACTGTTTGACTATGGCCGTCCAGCCTCAATTCGCCTCGCTGTATTAGTTGATCGAGGTGGGCGCGAACTGCCCATCGCCGCGGTGGCGGTAGGGGGCGTGGTCTCACCTGCCCCGGCGGGGACGTTAGTGTTGTCGCAAACCGACGAGGGCACGCTTGTGTTGACAATCGAATCCAAGGAGAACTGATGCGTAATCCCCAACTCAATCGCCACGGCGAACTGACGCATCTGATTACGACCGAGGGTTTGCCGCGTGCAATTCTGACGCACATCTTAGACACGGCCCAAACCTTTGTGCCGCTCGCCGATCGTGATGTCAAAAAAGTACCGCTGTTACGCGGTAAAAGTGTCTTTAATCTTTTTTTTGAAAACTCAACGCGTACTCGTACAACGTTTGAAATTGCTGCCAAGCGTTTATCAGCAGATGTGTTTAATTTAAATATCAACGTTTCGTCTGCGGCCAAGGGTGAAACGTTGCTCGATACCATCGCAAATTTATCGGCCATGCAGGCCGATCTGTTTGTTGTGCGTCACGAAGCAAGCGGGGCGCCGTACCTGATCGCACAACACGTGGCACCGCATGTGCATGTGGTGAACGCGGGTGACGGGCGCCATGCTCATCCGACCCAAGCCTTGTTGGATATGTACACGATCCGGCATTTCAAAAAAGACTTTTCTAATTTGACGGTTGCGGTGGTGGGTGATGTGCTGCACTCGCGTGTGGCGCGCTCGAATATTCACGCGCTGACCACGCTCGGCGTCGCCGAGGTACGGGCCATCGCGCCCTTAACCTTGTTGCCAAGTGGTTTGGATCAGATGGGCGTACGCGTGTTTACCGATATGCGTGAAGGCTTAAAAGACGTCGACGTGATCATCATGCTACGACTGCAGAATGAGCGTATGCGTGGCGCTTTGCTGCCCTCGTCGCACGAATACTTCAAACACTATGGTTTGACTGAAGAAAAACTTGCACTGGCCAAGCCCGACTGTATCGTGATGCACCCGGGCCCGATGAATCGTGGTGTTGAAATTGATTCAGCGGTTGCCGACGGCAAGCAGTCTGTGATTTTGAATCAGGTGACCTTCGGCATTGCCGTACGTATGGCGGTGATGAGTATTGTTGCAGGAGCCTCAGCATGAAGCTACAGATCAAAAATGGCCGGGTGATTGATCCTGCGAACGGCGTAGATCAAGTGACCGATGTTTTTATCAGCGACGGAATCGTTGCAGCACTTGGTGCTGTGCCTCCGGGCTTTAAGGCCGATCGCGTGATTGATGCGACCGACAAACTGGTGCTACCTGGCTTGGTCGACTTGGCTGCACGTCTGCGTGAACCTGGTTTTGAATATCGCGGCACACTCGAATCAGAAATGCGCGCGGCGCTGGCCGGTGGCATTACCAGCCTCGTGCTGCCGCCTGACACCGACCCGACGCTTGATGAGCCGGGCCTTGTCGAAATGCTCAAGCATCGTGCTCGGCAGCTCGATCAGGTCAATTTGTACCCGTTGGGCGCCATGACGGTTGGCCTAAAAGGTGAGGTCATCACCGAGATGGCCGAACTGACCGAAGCAGGCTGTGTAGCGTTTTCACAAGCAGACACGCCGATTTTGGACACGAACGTTTTATTGCGTGCCATGCAGTATGCACGCACCTTTGACTTTATGTTGTGGTTGCGTGCGCAAGATCCCTGGTTGTCGGGCTCTGGTGTCGCGGCCAGCGGGGCGTATGCTTCGCGACTAGGTTTGCCAGGTATACCGGTGCAGGCCGAAACGGTTGCGTTGAATACGCTCTTTGATTTACAGCGCACTTGTGGTGTGCGGCTTCACATTTGTCGACTCTCGTCGGCAGCGGGTATCGACCTTGTGCGTGCAGCCAAGCGTGAAGGTCTGCCTGTGACATGTGATGTGTCGGCGAACCATGTGCATCTCACCGATGTCGATATTGGTTACTACGATAGTAATTTTCGTCTTGATCCGCCGTTGCGGGGCCAGCGTGATCGTGACGCGATCCGTGCTGCGTTGGCTGACGGCACCATTGATGTGGTGTGTTCAGACCACACGCCGGTTGATGACGATGGCAAGATGTTGCCCTTTGCTGAAGCCGAGCCCGGCGCAACGGGGCTTGAGCTTTTGCTTTCGCTCACCTTGAAATGGGCGACTGAAGCGAAGGTTGCGTTGCCTGAGGCGTTGGCGCGCGTGACCAGTGGCCCAGGCCGTGTGCTTGCGGGTGCCTCGACCCAAGCAGCCTTAGCGGGTCAAATCGGTGTGGGTGCGCCCGCCGACCTTTGCGTGGTCGACCCCCAGGCGTATTGGCAGGTAAACCGAGAATCCTTTTTAAGTCAAAGCCAGCACACCCCTTTCTTGGGGATGGAGTTGCCCGGCAAGGTTTGCTTGACGATGGTGCGCGGTCAAGTCGCTTGGGAGCTCGCTGGTTGAAGTTCTTGAGGTTCACGTTGCGGCTGGTGCTTGTGACGTGTTGGATCCTTTGCGGTCTCTTGACCATCGCGCTGACCTATCCTTGGATTGGTTTGTCGCGGCGCCTTTGGGTAAAAAAATACTGGTCAAAAATATTGCTCGGATTGTGCGGCGTGCGCGTCACCCAACACGGTGATCCTGTGGTGCATGGCGGTGTGCTGTGGGTGAGCAACCACATCTCGTGGCTCGATATTTTTGTATTGAACGGTGTGCGAGCCACGGCCTTTATTGCAAAGAGCGAAATCAGACGCTGGCCCTTACTCGGTTGGCTGGTGGCCGGCGCAGGCACAATTTTTATTGAGCGCGCCTCGCGCCATGCCGTACACAAAGTTGGTTTAGCGATGCAGACGCACTTTGCACGCGAGCAGGCGGTGGGCTTGTTTCCTGAAGGGACAACATCACCTGGTTTTGATTTATTACCGTTTTACGCCAACTTGTTTGAACCCGCACGCAAAGCGGCAGTGCAGATTCAACCCGTGGCCTTGTTGTATTTTCATGAAGGTCGGCGCAGTGACTTGGCCGCCTTTGTGGGCGAGCAGACTTTGGTTGAGAGTTTATGGTGCGTGTTAAGCGCCGCCCAGCTGGCGATTGAAATTCATTTTTTACCGTCGATCGCACAGGCCAATGCGCCAAGCCTGCCAACTCGCGCCGAACTTTCCCGCCTTGCGCGCCAGTCTATCAGTGAAGTGGTTGTGCAAAAAAACTGAAGCGCCGCAGCGCTTCAGTTTTTACCTCATGTTGACTACGACACGGTTGCGCACGTGCGCTGTTTTTTAAACAGGTTGTGACCTTCGGACATCAAGCGCAGTGCTTAGCAGCTTTGACACCGCGGGTGCGCACGTAGCCGTGGGTATACGCCGAGAGCATTACTAGAAAAGATTTTTTGCTTTTGCGGCAAATCAGCCGAGGGTGACGCGTCGATATAACGCTTGGTGTCGTCAAAATAAAAATTGGTGAGCGGATCAATTCCTTGCACCGCACCTACGGTTTCAGACGCAAACAAAATGTTCTTGGCTGGGATGACTTTTAATAAAAGATCAATGCCCGGCTGGTGATACACGCAAGTATCAAAGAACACGTTGTTTAAAACTTTTTGCTCAAGCGGTGGCAAGCCCATGTCTTGCGCGCGACCGCGATAGCGACCCCAATGGTAGGGTACCGCGCCACCGCCATGCGGGATGATAAATTTAAGCGTCGGAAAATCTTTGAAGATATCCGAGGTCATAAATTGCACAAATGCTGTGGTGTCGCCGTTAATGTAGTGTGTGGCTACCGCATCGAAATGCGGGTTGCATGAGCCGCTGACATGAATCATGGCGGGTATATCAAGTTCGACCATTTTTTCGTAGAGCGGGTACCACCATTTTTTATCCCACAGCGGTGGGTCACTCCAGCGGCCGCCGGTTGGGTCGGGGTTGATGTTGGCGCCGATAAAACCATATTCGTTGATGCAGCGCTCAAGCTCTTCAAAGACCCGGGCCCCGGGCGCAATGCCAGGCGCTTGCGGCAGTTGGCAGACCCCAACGAAGTTGTCAGGATACATTTTGCAGACGCGATGGATGATTTCGTTGTTGTAACGCGCCCAGACAACGTTGGTCTCTTCATTGCCGCGGTGGTGATCCATACCCACTGCGCGAGGCGAAAAAACTGTCAGATCAATGCCGCGCTCGCGCATGATACGCAGTTGATTGTTATCAATGCCATCACGAATTTCAGCGTCTGAAACAGCGGGCGGGGGCGTTGTAGGCGCCCGGCCCGTGCGGTCGTATTCTGCAATCTGATCAGTGCGAAACTGAGCAACCTGAGGTGGCGTTGTTGTGAAATGGCCGTGGACATCAATGATCATAGTAGGAGGTATCTCAAGAAAATTTTTTGTTAAGTATTTAGGTTTTCAGATTGGCGAGTGTGCAGCCTGTCGTGATCGCGTCCTCAGGTCTTGATAACTTTTAGAAGCCGCAGCGGCGTCTCGGTAAAGTCTAAACATGGCAATGAGCTCTCAAATCGAGCGATATTTAAAAATTAAAAGTACTTCGTTCAGGTCGAAAAATCCAGTTTAAATTCAGACAAGAGTTTTTTCATAAACACGGCTTCATCGGCAATGAGTGTTGCGGTTTGAGCGGGCGTCATCGTAAGCGGCTCGAGGCCACTTTTTCGTAGCTTATCTGAAATCGCCGGACTATTAACCACGTTATTGAGCGTTGCATGCAGCGCTGCGACAGTGCTTGCTGGTGTACTGGTGGGGCCAAACACGCCGAACCAAGACGGGATGGTGGCACCCTTCAGGACTTGGTTCAGCGACTGTACGCCTGGCAAGCTTGGGATGGTTTTTGGTTGCACAATTCCGATCCAGCGCAACTTGCCTGCGGCGACCATCGGGCCACCCACCGGGATGGTGGTGACCACCGCATCTAGGTGCCCACCCGCGGCATCAGCAATCATGGGGGCGCCACCCTTATAGGGCACCATCGTGAGATTGAGCGAGGCAGAACGCTCGAGTAGCAGGGCTGAGAGGTGGTGTGCAGAGCCAATTCCAGCGAGGCCAACACGTAAGGGTTGTGGCGATGAACGCGCTTTGGCTAGAAACTCATCGATCGTACTGACGCCGAGTTGCGTGGTGACAGCAAGCACCAAAATCATATCTACCACTGCAGCAACCGGAACTAAGTCTTTGTAGGGATCGACGTTTTTTGAAGCAAGCTGTGGGACAAAGGGATTGGTCGAGAGCGTTGAATTGCCAAAAACACCAAACACGCCCGCGTCGCCCGGTTGCCGTGCGACAAACTCAGTGGCAATGTTGCCCGCAGCACCGGCCTTATTTTCGACAATGACGGTGCCGCCGATTTCTTGTGCGACCCCTTCGGCGATCGTGCGTGCGGTAAAGTCGGCGACCCCTCCGGCCGGGTAGCCCACGATAAACCTAAGCTGTCTGCCAGCAAGTGTTTGAGCGTAGGGCGCAGGTGCGATCCCGGCAAGCCAAGCCCCAGCCATCCCCGCCAGTAGTTGTCTTCTTTGCATGGTTGTCTCATCTGATGTCTATTGTGCGTTTGTTGTATTCTAATTCGCTCAGGGTGGCAACAGGTTTTAGATTGATCTTCGTAGCCAATGCTCAAGTGTTGCGTCGACAAAATCGCTTGGCGATACCCCGTGCGTTGGGCTAAAAGAGTAGCAATTCAACAAAGAGACACAGACATGGCGCAATGGAACGACCCCAATACTCAGGCCTGGATTGACCAGTACGAGCAGCGTGCGATACGGCACTCAGTCGATGTGGGTGATCACCAGGTCAGTTGGCGGCAATATGGTGACGCCTCGGGCGAGCCTTTATTGCTGATACATGGCGGTCACGGTAGCTGGATGCACTGGGCGCGTAATATCGACGCACTCTCTCAAAAATTTTCACTCTTTGTGGTGGATTTACCGGGCTATGGCGATTCAAGTGATCCGTTGTTTGGCGAATTCGGTGATTTGTTGACGGTCACTGAGCAAAGCATTACGCAACTGCTAGGAGCCAACACGCCGTTTCAGCTTTCGGGTTTTTCTTTTGGTGGTTTGGTGTCAGCCAACCTGGCGGCTCGCGGTATGCCGGTTAAAAGTTTAGCGATACTGGGGCCCGGTGGCCACGGCGGGCCACGACGCGAACGCGGCAAACTGGTGAACTGGAAGCGCGCCGTCACGGATGAAGAGTTGCGCGAGGCGATGCGTTTTAATTTGTGGGCGCATATGTTGTACGCCGACGAAGCGATCGACCCGTTTGCGCTTGATATCCATACGTACTCGTGTGTACAAACAAGATTTCGTAGCCGCGGGATCTCTGGGCGGGGCTTGCTTGGGCCAGCGCTTGACGATTACAACGGCAAAACTCTGATTTTGTGGGGAGCCCAAGATATTACGTGCGACCCAGACTATTTGATGGCAAATATGATTGCGCCTTACGCCAACCGTAAAGGGATCATCTTGCCTGAAGTTGGTCACTGGGTGCAATACGAGGCGCCCGAGCAAACCAATGCGATCATGCTTGATTGGTTTGCCCAACAATAATGGTTTGAGCTGCCTGGGGTGAACGCGTAGGTGGCGCGTGGTGTCCACCCACCTATCGTGGTGACGAGTGAATCCATTAGAGTCATCCTTCGCGTCGGTTCGCTAATCGCCGCCTGGCGCAAGACTTTGCGGGCACGCAATCCGCACCGTACGACGGTCTTGCAGGCGCACGGCGGTGAGTTCACCGCCCCAAACGCAGCCTGTATCCAGGCAGATCGCGTTGTCGCGTAGCATCAGCTTGAGGGTTGACCAGTGGCCAAACACCATCGTGACGTCTTGTGTCGCGCGGTCTTTGATGTCAAACCAGGGCATGAGGTCGCCCTGAGTGAGGTCGGGCGCCGCCTTCAACGACAGCGCCATGCGTCCTTTGCTCGTGCACATTCGCAACCGAGTCAGCGCATTGATGATGACCCGCATGCGCTTGCCGCCCGTGTGCCCCTCTTTCCAGTGATCGGGCTCGTTGCCATACATTTTTTCAAGGCTTTTGCGCCAATTGGGGCCGCGCAACGCCTGTTCAACTTCGTTGGCCAGAGTCAGTGTTTTTTGCACATCCCACTTTGGTAGCACGCCGGCATGAACCAGCAAGTGGCCCAGTTCGAAGTGCGCCAAGGGGCGCCAACGCAGCCAGTTAATCAGATCTTCACTGTCTGGTGCCTCGAGTATTTCGAGTAGTGTGTCGTTTTTGCCTAAGCGCCTGACCCCTGCTGCGACTGCTAGCAGGTGCAAATCGTGGTTGCCTAAGATGGCGACGCTGCGTTCTTCGAGTGCCATCAACCGCCGCAGGGTTGCCAACGATTGCGAGCCACGGTTGACCAGATCGCCAGCAAACCAAAAACGTGCCAGCGGCTCTTGCGCGATTTCAGGATGGGCGAGTAACTCGTCAAGCGATGAGCAGCAGCCTTGTATATCACCCACCATCCAGATGCTGCGCATGCTCATACCGCTGATCTTCTTCCTAACAAGACACCAAAGGTTTTGCTGATGATCGCATTACGATGCTCCATCGCCAAAATTGCTGTCAGGGCCAGCACCATGGCTCCGATGTTAGGGAGTAATGCCGTAACAACCGGCGGCCACTTGTAGAGCAGCCCAACGTTTAGTGCGAGCTGGTTGATCATAAAGAAACCCGTACCCAGCAGGATTCCAAGAAAAACTTTTGCACCGACACCGCCTCGACGCGTTTGCATAAACCCAATTGGCGCTGCAATGGTGAGCATCACAACCAGAGTAAAAGGGTAAGCCAGCTTGCGCCACACAGCCACGACCTGACGATCAGACTGTAACTGATTGCGATCAAGATATTGGATGTAGTCATGCAAGGCCTTGAGCGTCATGCGCTCGGGCGTCAGGATACGCGCGACCAAGCGTTCAGCACTTAAGGTTGTCTCAACTTGACGGGTCGCGAATTTTTCTTTGACAACGACCGGGCGCTCAGAGACTTTGGCGTCTGCCAACATATTTTTCGTTTCAGGCGCGATGCGTGTTTCGATCACATTTTGCATAATCAACTGCCCATCAGCAAAGCGTGCGGATTCTGCGGTTGACATCAGCGAGAGCGCCGTACCGTCAGGAAACTCGTAGATGCGTAAATCGGCCGCATTGCCCGACGCCAGCAGGCTGCCGATATTAATGACGCGCGTACCACCTCCTTCAGTGGGCTCTTTGAACCAATAGCCGCTTGCCAGACGTCCACCCTCGACGCGGCCGCGCATCAGCAGATTGGCTTCGCTGCTTTTGATTTCAGCAATCGGAGTGATGAACTCTGAGAGTACGGTAGCCCCTAAGACGATCGGGATCGAAATCAGCCAAAGCATTTTCAGTAAGCCCATGCCGCTGACGCCAGAGACACGCAAAATCACAAGCTCGTTGCGCTGCGCCAAGCCAGCCAGCGCCAAAATCGCACCAATGAGCAAACCGATTGGTAAGAGGTCGTAGAGTCGTGTGGGTACCGAAAGCGCCTGCAGGTAAAACAAGGCGATGAGCGGAAATTTTTCGCCAACCGTGTCGAGTTCATCGACCAGGGTGAAGAACATGAACAGTCCAAGCAGTGCCAAAAGCACCACAGCGGTGGAGCGATAAATTTCACGGGCGAGGTAACGGCGGGCTGTACGCATAGGATGAGTTTAAACCCCTGCACAGGCTGAAGGGCTTCAAACTTGTGATTTTATTTGCAAAGCAACAGGCTTGGTGCGTGCGAGACTAAGCCTGGTTTGAAAGCGAGGCGTCAAGCTCGGCACGAATCATTCGTAGCACAGGGTCGGTTTCTGGGCGCACGCCATGCCATATATAAAAGCTTTCAGCAGCTTGTCCGACCAACATCCCCAGCCCATCGTGTACGTGTTGAGCGCCATCAGCTTGCGCCTGAAGCATGAAAGCAGTGGGCCGCGCGGCGTACATCATGTCATAGGCCGCGCCGCCTGTCGCGTACAGCCCTGCGGGGACCGCGGGTGCGACATCGCTCAGGCTGCTTGCGCTGGCATTGATTACCAGATCCCAGCCCTGCGCCCTCGAGGCCTGTTCAAGCCCGCCTGCTGAAAGGGTGGCAGACTTTGGCAAGTGCTCACGTGGCCAGGCGGCCACTAAGGCATGCGCTCGTTCGGCGGTGCGGTTGACGACGTGTAAGTGTGCGCAGCCAGCTTCGAGCAACGGCCCGATGACCCCGCGGGCTGCACCGCCTGCGCCAATCATTAACAATCGTGCCTCGTTGAGTGGTAGCCGCAGGCGTTGCAAATCCCTGACTAACCCAACACCATCGGTATTGCAGCCATGCAAGGCCCCATCTTGTAGCCAGAGCGTATTGACGGCCTGCGCTAACGTGGCTCGCACGCTTAAATGCTCGCGTGCCATCTGCCAGGCCTCGAGTTTGAAGGGTACCGTGACGTTTAAGCCTTTACCACCTTGAGCAAAAAACTGTGTCACGGTCGGTGCAAACTGATCGAGCTCAGCCGGCAGGCGACTGTAATGCACGGGTAATTTGGTTTGCAGCGCAAACTGCTGATGAATCGCGGGCGAGCGACTGTGTGAAACAGGATTGCCAATGACCGCGCACGTGATCTTTTGTGTGGCGGAGTGGCGTGAGGGGGTGGTAGCAGTCATGGTTAACGTGCCTGTAGGGTGCCGTCGACAAAGTGCCAGGTGCGAGTCAGCACAATTTGATCGACTTGTTTAGCCATTTCGCGCGGAAACGGTGCAAAGGGTGAGGCCAATTGGGCGATGCGCCTCACGGCTTGATTTAGCAGGGCCTTATCCGAAGGGCGATCAATGCTGATGTCGGTGAGTACGCCGTCTGACCGGATGGTGAGGCTCGCCTGCACCGAGCCATAGGCTTTGCCATCGGCCCCAGTTGGATATTGTTGCGTACCAATTTGTTCGATTCGCAGGCGCCATAAATTGACGTATTCGGCATAACGGGCAGCTTGCGCCGAGGGTGCATCAAAAAGTTTACGCGGACGTTGGTTATACCGCTGTACTTGCTCTGACAAGGCGGTCAGAGATTGATTCTGCAGCACTTGCTCTTGATCGCGTTCGTCTTGCCCGGGTTGTTGGGCTTCTTTCAAAAACTGTTCGGCGGGTCGACTCTCTGGAGCGTGTTGGGCAGACTTTAGTTGAGTTAGAAGTTGCTGCTGCTCGGCCTCTAGTTGCAGGCGTTGTTTAATCAGGCGTTCTAAGACCACTGCCTCTGGCACTTGACCGACGTAGGGAAGGCTGCTTGAGGCAACGCCGCTCGTCGCTTGACCACCGCCGTCGACATTGACCTGCGCGAGCACCTGGGCTTTGGTCGGCGTGCTTTCGGTTGCCGCGTTCATCATGACGATTTCAAGTTCTGAGACAGGTGGGCGAACAGGCTGCGCGCTTTGCCTTTGCCAACCCAACAGGGCGGCATGGCAAAGGATTGAAAGCAAGATCCCCCAACGTAAAAAATGTGTCGAGGCTGTAGCCGGCTCAAGCGGCTCAACCGGTAAGCTTGCATCAGGCGAGGGCGTTGACGTGTTCAATACAAGTTTCAGATAAAAAAGATGACTAAGAAGATAATTAAGAAAGATGACTAAGCAGCTGAGTCTGCATTAGAGCTTTCTGGCGGCTGCGTGGCAAGAGCGTTCGCCGGTGTTGCCGGTTCTGGCGTCGTCAAAGAGTCGGTAGTGATTGTGCTGATGTCAGCGTCAACCGCGGCAGCCTCCGGTTGCTCGGGTTGGTCAGTCTCGACTTCAGTTTCAGTGGCGAGGCTTGCGTCCCCCTCATCCGCAAGGTCCGAAGCTTCAATCGCGGTATCGATCAGGCTGACGTAGCGCGCTTCAAGTTCAAGCGCGAGTTCGTCTGCCCCGGTGATGTGTAATTCGATTTGTTGGCCACGGCCCAGTTGCGGCAGCCCGGGGAGGCGCGCCACGAGTGGGGCATGATTCAACCTGATCAAATCTTCTTTTAAAACCGTAGCTGTGCAGGTCGTGATCTGCTGTTGCTGCAGCCAGCGCAGACACCAGAAGCGCTCCATGTTGTTTTGAAAGTCGTTCCAGGCAACGTATTGCGCTTCAAACCCACCAATAATCGCAAAGAGATCTGCATCGCGTGGCTTGAAGGGCGCCACCAAAGGGGCCGATACACCATGCTCAATGGCGGCAATCAACTGCCACTGATTGACCAGATCGACGTAACGTCGCAGGGGCGAAGTGCACCAGGCGTATTGAGGCACGCCAATGGCCTCATGCGGCAAGGCTTGCGTACTCATGCGTACGCGCCCCATTTGTTGCGAGCGGTAAATGCCGGGTAGGCCACACGAGGCCAGTAAGCCGCCCCAAGTGCTGTTCGCCAGAATCATGTACTCGGCGACCAAGCGATCAAGAGGGGCGTTTCGACGTCGAGGCAAAATCCTGACCAGAGTGTTTGGGTCATTTGGATCCCCATCGACATAAAAACTGTATTCGACGCGGTTATTGTTTTCGGGTTTGCCTCGGACATTCTCGCGTTGCTTGGCCAGCGCTAAGGCGAGTTGCCAAAGAGGTCGAATCCAGTCGTTATAGGGCAACACTTGCGTGGTATCGGCGAGCGCCTCTTCAGTAAAGGCTTCGTCAAGCAGATTGTGACGCAAGTTTTCGCGCACGGTGACGCGCTCAAGTCGGCTTTCATGTTCAAGGATTTCGCCGGTGAGCGGGTTGGCTATGACATATAGCGATAAAGCGGGCACTGCGCGACCCGCGTCCAGCGAAAACGCCTCGATGACCTCATCTGGTTGCATGGGGATTTTTTCACCGGGCATGTAAACGGTAGACATCCGGGCGCGGGCCAGTGCATCTAAGTCGCTGCCGCGCGTGACCGCAAGACCGGGCGCAGCGATGTGTATCCCCACCCGAATGTTGCCGTCAGTCAAGGTGCTGACCGAGAGCGCATCGTCAATTTCGGTTGTGGTGATGTCGTCAACAGAGTAGGCCTCGACCTCGGCCAAAGGTAAATCTTGTCCGACCAAAGCAAGTGTCATCTCAGCGAAATGCGTGCCACGCGGAAAATGTGTCGCCAAAAACCGCCCTTTGTGCAACGCCAACGCATGGGGCCAGGCACCGAGGCTCAGAAGCAAACGTTCGGGCGCTTGGCGGGTGGCTGTGCAGGCAGCGTCTAACGCTTTCCAGGCCTGCGAGTTTTTATCAGGGCGCGTAATCAGGCTGACGGCAACGTCACCGATCTCAGCAGGCAAGGTCCCGGCCACCATTTGATCAGCCCATTCTTTCGTGAGGGCCGCTTGACGTTGTTTTTTTTCAAGCGCCGCCAAGGCTGCTGCGAGGATTTCGGGCGGAGCCGCTTTATAGCGACCGCGACCGCGGCGATGAAAATAAACAGGCGCACTGTGCAAGCGCAGAAGTAAGGTCGTTTTTTCGAGTGTGTTGGGCGCGTGACCAAAATAGTCGGCGCCTAAGGTTTCTACATCAAACTCTTCTTGGGGTGCGCACTCCCATAGAAACTGCAGCTCGATTTCTTGGGAGAGCGTTTCGGCCTGCGTCAGTAACGCTTCAGGTGCAGGGGTCGTGAAGGTGTACAGGCAATTGCTGCGTTTGATTTTGCTGCGCTTGCCCGTGCTGGATTCGATCTGTAGGGCGGTGTCTGCCTCTGACAGGATATGGCCTGTTTTAAAAGCGCCATCTTCTTCAAATAAAACGTACATGCGGTGTTCCGGTTAAACCCGCGTTGTCGCGAGTGCCTCAAGGAGTTTGGTGTGAATGCCGCCAAACCCGCCATTGCTCATGACAACGATCTGATCGCCCGTGCGTGCTTGTGCAGCAAGTGCCCGCGCAAGCGCATCAATCTGGGTGTGGGCCTGCAAGCGCGAGCCTAAAGAGGCGAGCACCTGCGCGGGATCCCAGCCGAGCGCCTGCTTGCCCTCGGTTTGTCCAAAACAAAAAACCAAGTCGGCCGCCGTGAGTGCAGCGGGTAGGCGGGCTGCCATTGTCCCAAGTTTCATGGTGTTTGAACGTGGCTCAAGCACCGCCAAAATGCGTGCATTGCCCACCTTGGCACGCAAACCCTCGAGCGTTGTCTGGATCGCTGTAGGGTGGTGGGCAAAGTCGTCGTACACGGTGACGCCGTTGACCGTGCCGCGAATTTCCATGCGCCGCTTGACGCCGGCAAACTGACTGAGTGCTTCGATACTTTGGGCTGGTGGCACGCCGACGTGCTCGGCGGCCAGTATGGCGACCAAGGCGTTATGCTGGTTGTGTGCGCCGGTCAGCGTCCACTGCACGCGCCCTTGCAGTTGCTCCCCCTTGAACACGTCAAAGGCTGTGGCCTCAGCGCTGCGGGTATGCCAACCTGCGGTCTGCCCCGTCGTGATGAGGTTGCTGTAGCAACCGCGTGCCAGCACGCGCGCTAAGGCTTCGTCTTGAGCCGGCGCAAGTACTAATCCGTTGCGAGGCACTGTGCGCAGCAAATGATGAAACTGGGTTTCGATCGCAGCTAAGTCCGGGAAAATATCGGCGTGATCGTATTCAAGATTGTTCAGAATGGCAGTGCGGGGCCGATAGTGCACAAATTTTGAGCGTTTATCAAAAAAAGCCGTGTCGTACTCATCGGCTTCGATCACGAACAATGAGCTTTTCGGCTGATAGCGTGCCGATACCTCAAGGCCAGGCGCCACGCCGCCGATTAAAAAATTTGGCTCGAGCCCAGCTTGATGCAGGATCCAAGCCAGCATTGAACTGGTCGTGGTTTTACCGTGCGTGCCCGCGACGGCCAACACATGCTGGCCCTGTAGTATTTCTTGGCCAAGCCATTGTGGCCCCGAGATATAAGGTAGACCGGCCTCGAGGATCGCCTCAATCAGGGGGTTGCCACGCGATACCACATTGCCAACAATAAAGAGATCGGGTTTGAGCTCAAGCTGGCTGGGGTCAAAGCCTTCGACAAGTTCGATGCCTTGCTCTTGTAGCTGCGTACTCATGGGTGGGTAGACACCTGCATCGCAACCCGTGACGCGGTGGCCCGCCGAGCGTGCGATCAGCGCGAGACCGCCCATAAACGTGCCGCAGATTCCTAAGATGTGCAAATGCATGACAATTCTCCCCGCCGCATTGTAGAGTGAGACGGTATGATGCATGCTATGAAAAGACGAACTGTTCTGCTGGGCCTAGGTGGCTTGGCTGCGATGGCGGTATCCGGCTGGGCTGCTTGGCGTGCCTCGTCGCGTTCTGCGCCGGCCGCTAACCGCGCGGTGGGGCCCTCAGCTGAGTCCGTGCGTGCGCAGCCCAATCCACGTGCCCTGTATGACGCGCAGTTTCCCGGGCTTGATGGCCAAGAGTTTTTGCTGAGCTCGTTAAAAGGCCGGCCCGTTGTGGTTAATTTTTGGGCAACCTGGTGCGCGCCTTGCGTGCAAGAGATGCCCTATCTCGATGGCATGTCTAAAGAACTGCCTGACATAATGTTTGTTGGTATTGGTATCGATACAGCGCAAAACATCGCTCAATTTGTTGCTAAACTACCGGTATCGTATCGATTGTTGGTCGCGGGTCATGCAGGTATTGCGCTGGTTCGCGAGTTAGGCAATAGTGCAGGTGGCTTGCCTTTTACCTTGCTATTCGATGCAAATGGCAGCATTTTCGATTCAATTCTTGGTCAGATTGAACCCGTCGATTTGCGGCAGCGCATTGACCGTCTCGTTGCCAAATCGAAGACGTAGATAGACAAATCGCAGCAATTAGCGTAAAAATGCGCTCTATTTAGTTGATTCGTGTTTTTTGAACGCGAGTCTTTGACTTTTTTCTCACAAACGAGCCGCACGCATGGCGCAACGCCTTCTTGTCTTGAATGGTCCGAACTTAAACTTGCTAGGGTTACGCGAGCCGCATCTTTATGGCCACACGACTCTTGAGCAGATCGAGGCGCATCTTGCAGCCGTGGCAAGCAGTTTGGGCGCAACGCTGACAGCCTATCAAAGCAATCACGAAGGCGAGCTTGTTGATCGCATCCAGGTGGCCCGCACTGACGGTACTGACTGCATTGTGATTAACGCAGGCGCTTATACACATACCAGTGTCGCAATTCGGGATGCCTTGGCTGCGGTCAGGGTACCTTTTATTGAGGTGCACCTTTCAAATGTCTACAAACGTGAAACTTTTCGCCACCACTCTTATTTATCTGATTTAGCGGTGGGGGTGATCGTGGGCTTAGGTCCCTATGGGTACGAAGCCGCTGTTCGGTTTGCCGTGCAGACTTCGCAAACGGTTTAAGGCCTATCAGGCTTCGGGTCGTTCAATCTAGAACTTTACGGAAATATCATCATGGATCTCAGAAAACTCAAAACCTTGATCGACCTCGTGTCTGAATCTGGCATCGCCGAGCTCGAAATCACCGAAGGCGAAGGCAAGGTCCGCATCGTTAAGTTCTCGCAAGCACAGCATCCGGTCGCTTACACCGCGCCGGTCGCAGCACCTGCCTACGCCCCTGCGGCGGGGGTTGCGAGTAGCGCGGCGCCCGAGGCCGCTCCGGTTGCCGCTGGGCATACGGTCAAGGCACCGATGGTGGGTACCTTCTATCGTGCCGCAAACCCGGGTTCTCCTGCGTTTGTCGAAGTGGGTCGAACAGTGAAAGAAGGCGAGCCGCTTTGCATCATTGAGGCAATGAAACTGCTCAATGAAATCGAGGCTGACAAGTCTGGCGTCATCACCGAGATCTTGGTCGAAAACGGTGAGCCCGTTGAATACGGCCAACCGCTTTTTGTGATTGTCTGACATGTTTGAAAAAATTCTGATCGCCAACCGTGGCGAAATCGCGCTACGCATTCAACGTGCGTGTCGCGAAATGGGTATTAAAACCGTGGTCGTGCATTCTGAGGCCGATCGCGAGGCTAAATATGTGCGCCTAGCTGATGAGTCAGTGTGTATTGGTCCCGCTGCCTCACGCGATAGCTATTTGAATATGCCGGCCATTATCGCGGCGGCCGAAGTCACCGATGCCGAGGCGATTCACCCTGGCTATGGATTCTTATCCGAAAACGCTGACTTTGCTGATCGTGTTGAGAAAAGTGGTTTCGTATTTATTGGCCCGCGTCCTGAATCGATTCGTTTAATGGGCGACAAAGTCAGCGCCAAGCAAGCGATGATTGAAGCCGGTGTGCCCGTTGTGCCTGGCTCGCCCGGCGCCCTGCCTGATGATCCGGCTGAAATTTTGCGCTTAGCCTCAGAGGTCGGTTATCCGGTCATCATTAAGGCAGCTGGCGGCGGTGGCGGTCGCGGTATGCGGGTCGTGCACACTGAGGCCGCCTTGCTAAGCTCGGTTGCGATGACTAAAACCGAAGCCGGCACGGCATTCAATAATCCCGAGGTTTACCTCGAAAAATTTCTTGAAAATCCGCGCCACATCGAAATCCAAGTGTTGGCCGATGGCGGTCGTAACGCAGTTTGGTTGGGCGAGCGCGATTGTTCAATGCAGCGTCGCCACCAAAAAGTCATCGAAGAGGCGCCGGCTCCTGGCATTGCCCGTAAGTTGATCGAACGTATTGGCGAGCGTTGCGCCGAGGCGTGCCGCAAAATTCAATACCGAGGCGCCGGAACCTTTGAATTTTTGTACGAAAACGATGAGTTTTATTTTATCGAGATGAACACCCGCATACAGGTTGAGCATCCGGTTACCGAGTTGATCACCGGCATCGATTTGGTGCAGCAGCAAATTCGCGTGGCCGCTGGCGAAAAGTTTACTCTGCGCCAGCGCGATATCAGTTTTAAAGGTCATGCGCTCGAGTGCCGCATTAACGCTGAAGACCCGTTTACCTTTGTGCCTAGCCCTGGCCGTGTCACAAACTGGCACACGCCTGGTGGTCCTGGCGTGAGAATCGATTCGCACGTCTTTAACGGTTATTTTGTGCCGCCGCATTACGACTCGATGATCGCTAAAGTGATCACCTACGGCGACACCCGCGAGCAAGCTGTTGCGCGTATGAATATCGCGTTATCTGAAATGGTTGTCGAAGGAATTAAAACTAATATCCCCCTGCATCGCGAGTTAATGGTGGATAGTCGTTTTATTGCCGGTGGTACAAGCATCCATTACCTTGAACACAAACTTGCCGCACGTCCCTGAAGGTGCGTTGCCATACACGCTTGCAGGTGCCGGGGCGGATAGCCTTGCAGGTGTCCGGCATCGCAAGCATGAACGTGTGATCCTCAAGTTGGATAGATTTTTAGCCTCTCGCTAACGGAAACTCTCATGCGTGAATTGGTGTTGTTGTGTCCGGGTGCCTTAGCTGAACCTTTGTCTGATGCGTTACTCGAATGCGGTGCGTTATCGGTGTCAGTTGAAGATGCCGACTCGGACACCGATGATGAACAGCCTTTGTTTGGCGAGCCCGGGAGCGAACCAAACACACAGGCCTGGAGCCGCAACCGAGTTATCGTACTGTTGGCCGATGGCACCGATCCCGAGCAATTGCTTGCGGCCGCTCGGCTCGATCTTGATAGCACTTCTGAGTTGCCTTGGCATCTGAGGCAAGTACCCGATGCAGATTGGGTGCGTCTGACGCAATCGCAGTTTGGTCCCATTACCGTAGGTGCTCGGATTTTGATTGTGCCGAGCTGGCATGCTGATCAAATGCCACCTGCACCAGAGCCTAATCGGATCGCTATTCAGCTTGATCCTGGTTTGGCGTTTGGTACGGGTAGTCATCCCACGACGCATCTCTGTTTAGAGTGGTTGGCTGACGAGTTACCGAAGGGTGCTTCGGTTCTAGATTACGGGTGTGGCTCGGGTATTTTGGCGATTGCAGCGGTGCTGCTTGGTGCGGGCAAGGTGACGGGTGTTGATATCGATGAGCAGGCCGTGCAGGCGACACGCGACAATGCGCAGGCCAATAACGTTGAGGTGCAGTCGATGCTTCCCGACGCTTTGGCGGACGGTCATTTTGACGTGGTTGTCGCCAATATTTTGTCTAACCCTCTTAAAGTCTTGGCGCCAATGCTTGCAGGGCGTGTGCGTTCGGGGGGACAATTGATTCTGTCAGGTGTTCTTGAGCGGCAGGCCCAAGAGGTTGCTGCCGCCTATGCGCCGTGGTTGGCATTGTCAGTCTGGCAGGCCCGCGATGGCTGGGTATGCCTGTCTGGCAAAAAGTCCTGACGCTTCTCGCGCCTGAGCTTGATATATGTGCGTCGATTTCTGAGGCTGTTCAATGAGTCTTGTCACGCGTTGTCCAAAGTGCTCAAGTGACTTTATGGTGTCACTTGAGCAGTTGCGCGTGCATGATGGACTGGTCCGATGTGGCAATTGCACGCATATTTTTGATGGCAAGGCGGCGCTTGAAAGTCAGTTGCCGGTGCTCACCCAACGCGCGGCGCACTTGCGCGAGCCCTTGGCTTCCCCTACCGGTGCGAGCGCTCAAGGTGCTGATCAGCAGCTGAGTGCGCCACCGCAGCGCGAATCGATTGCTAATCCTGAGCGTGGGTTCAATCGTGTGCCTAACCGCCTATCTCTCCAACGGCCTGTGCAAGAGCCCACACGGGCGCCCGTGCAGGTACCAAGTGCCCCGTCGGTGCTGCGGCGTCGTGCACAAACCGGTGCAGAGCTTGATCACGCACCCGAAGAGCCGTTTACAGCCTCACAGTCCGAGCCGTCTTTTTATCAAGCGTCTGCGACACGCGGGCATGAGCCGATGTCCGCTCGCGAGCCGACCCTCGAGCGCGAGCCGACCTTTGGACGCGAGCCTACTCTTGAGCGTGAGCCGACCCTGGTACGCGAGCCGATGCTGCGGGTGCAAGGTGAGGCAAGGTGGCGCGGCGATACTCGACCTTCGTCCAAGCATGGCACCCCCGATTTTTTAATCGACGAGACGCCTCTTGATGGTTTGCGTCGCGCGCTTTGGACGCTCTTGGTGTTGGTGGCTGGTGTGCTTTTGTGTATGCAGTTGGCCTATGTGTATCGCAACGAGTTAGTGACTCGCGTGCCTAGCCTGCTGCCCATGGCGCGTTTAGCGTGCGCTCAATTAAGATGCGAGGTGTCGTTTGTACGACACCTTGAACGTATAACGGTCGAGTCCACTACGCTTGAACAAGTGGCTGCAGGGCAAGCCGAAGGGCAGTCAAGTCAATTGACGCTTAAGTTTTCGATGCGTAACCGAAACGATAAGATTCAGCCGTGGCCGCATATCGCGGTCGAGCTCAAAGATGCCTCAGGAACTGTGGTCATCAGAAAGGTGCTGAGCCCTGAGTTGTATTTGCCAGAATCCCTGGTGACCAAACCATTTGACGCCAAACAAGAAGTGCATCTCAGCGTGCCGATTGTAGTGACTGATTTGCAAATTAGCGGTTTTCAACTTAATCGATTTTTTCCCTAAGAGACCAGCATGACTAAGCCCGTATTGATTTGTGGTTCAGTGGCGTTTGACACAATTGCCGTATTTGACGGTCGTTTTAAAGATCACATTTTGCCTGATCGCATTCATGCCTTGAGCGTGTCATTTTTGGTACCCAGAATGCGCCGTGAGTTTGGCGGTTGTGCGGGCAATATTGCCTATAACCTAAAGCTGCTTGGTGGCCTGCCGGTACCTGTTGCAACGGTCGGAGAAGACGCAACTGACTACCTCCAGCGCTTTGAGCAACTTGGTATCAATACCAGCATGATTCAAAGCTTGCCCGATACCCTGACGGCGCAATGTTTTATTACGACCGACCTGGATGATAATCAGATCACCGCGTTTCATCCTGGTGCGATGGATCGCTCTGCTGAAAACGATTTAACGGGACAACAAGGTGCCTGGGCAATCGTTGCCCCTGATTCTAAAGCGGGCATGATGGCCCATGCTAAGCGGTTGCATGCGCAGGGAACCCCGTTTATTTTTGATTTGGGACAGGCGATGCCGTTGTATGACGGAAACGATATTTTAGAGATGGTTGCGCTTGCGCAGGCACTGACAGTGAACGATTACGAAGCGAGTGTGGTTGAGCAACGTACCGGTAAATCGATTGCGCAATTGGCGCATGGTTTGCAGGCAGTGGTCGTGACCCGAGGGGCCGGCGGGGCAACTCTTTATACCGAAGGACAAGAGCATCACATTGCGCCAGTAATCCCTGCAGAAGTCCTTGACCCAACCGGTTGTGGCGATGCACATCGCGGTGGCTTACTCTATGCTTTGACGCTTGGCTGGACTTGGCTTGAGGCCTGTAAGCTAGGCAACTTAATGGGTTCAATTAAAATTGCCTCACGTGGGCCCCAAAACCATGCGCCTTCGCGAGCAGAAATTGATACGCTGTTGCACGCTCACTACGGTAGCCACTTACCAGGCTAGGGTATTGAAAATTTTTGGAGTCTTGTTATGAATTCAGTTTTATGCGTTGTGTCTACAAGCAGTGCTCGCGTGGCGCTTGGCGTTGCGTTGCTTGCTAGCGTTGCCTTAGTGTCTGGCTGCGCGAAGCCCAGTGCCTCAGCTAACGTTTACACCTATGGGCAAGCGCAACGCGATCAAGTGGTGCGCAATGGTACCGTCGTGAACGTTCGTCCGATCACGATTCAAAACGATCACACTTCAGGTGCCGGAGTGGTCGCTGGCGGTGCTGTAGGTGGTGTGATGGGTAGCACGATTGGTGGAGGCACGGGCCGCACGCTCGCCGTGCTGGGTGGTGCGATCCTGGGTGCGTTGGCTGGTGATGCCATTGAAGACAAAGTTGGTAAAAAAGACGGCCTTGAGATCACTGTTCGCTTAGACAACGGCGAGACGCGTGTGATTGCGCAAGAGGCTGATGTGCCGCTGGTAATGGGTCAACGTGTGCAAGTTGTGAGTGGTGCTGGCCCGACGCGGGTCACGCCGATGTCTGGTCAGTAGTCTTATCGTCTGAGCATACAAGCAGGCTGCGCTCACAGAGTTGTGTGATGCGACGCTTGCCCTGCGCGTGGCGCTCTTGTTGCCTCGTAGCTTGGGCTAAGTTTTAGCTGGGTTTGGTGCCGCTTTGGGATGCACATGGACAGCCAGCGGTGTCTCTTTATCGAACATCAAGGTTCTTTGTGGAAACGGTAGCTCGATCCCAGCCTGCTCAAAAGCTTGAAGAATTTTAAGCCGCAGATTGCTCTGTACCTCATTGACGGGGACGCCAGATTGCAGAGACACCCAAAACCTTAGGTTGAACACTAAGCCGTTGTCACCAAAGTCTTCAAGAGTCACGAGCGCAGCGGGCGTACCCAATACGTGCGGTTCGCTTTTACTAGCCGTCTCAAGAATCTGACGAACCGTCTCGACCTTTGAGCGATACCCCACCGTGACTCGTACATCTTTGCGCGCGCTCGGTGTTGAGTATGTCCAGTTAATAAGTTTTTGTTCAACTAAGACACTATTTGGGATCAGAATATCGTTACCCTGCGGGCCATGAACGGTTGAAAACCGCAGGCCGATTGAGGTGACCGTACCTAAAATAGTATCGATCTCAACCAGATCGCCAATGCGAATCGGTTTTTCAATCAACAGCATCACACCACTGATCAGATTTTTTAAAATATTTTGCGTGCCAAAACCGACGCCGATCGCTAAGGCACCTCCTAAAAAGGCAAAAGCACTCAGAGGGATATCGACGAGATTTAAGGCAGTGACAATCAACGTGAAGCCTGCAGTCAGAGTGAGCCAACGCCCCAATACAACCGACTTGGTGAGACCAAGATTCGCTTTGTGTACGGCAAGGGCCAGCGTGCGGCGAATCAAACCAGAGATCAGACTAAAGCCCAAAACCAAAATGATGATGGCGCCGGCAGTTTTCCCGATTGTGATGCCCCGTTTGGTTTTAATCTCGCGGCCATCCACCAAAACAGAGTCATCGATGACAAAGAGTTCGTAATGCCAGATATCTTTGCTGAGCTCGACTACAAAGGCGCGTGCGGCCTTAAAGCGCTGGGTTAACGTCTTGTTTGCGTCTGCATATTCAAGCTCATTACCTACTATCTGCAGATATTGGTGCACGCGCCCAATCATCACATAAAGGTTACGCGTTGTATCAATTTGTTGTGAAATTGGTGCGAGTAAGTCGTTTAAGAACTTTTTTTCTGCAACGGTCGTTGCCTGCTGCAACTGAGTGCTTAGGTCGAAGGCCGTTTGTGCTTTATCTGCGATGATTTGTGTCAGGTAAGCGGACCCCTGAGCGAGTTGCTTAGTGAGGGTCTGTTGCCTCAGCATCATGTCGCTTAGGTCGCTCGCGATATCAGTGTTTGAATACAGTTTTTGACGAATTTCCCAAAACTGTAAAGTCAGCAAGTTCAAATCAATTTGTGCGCGGAACTTTTCGCGCTCGACCAGAGCGGCCTCTGCCAGCGCATCGGCAGTGCGCCAACCGCGTCGCGCGGCAACGACCGAGTCGACGTCAACGTTGGGTGTACTTTCAAGCTTATCGAGCTGAGCCTTGGCCAAGGCGACCTGTTCGAGTGTGCGATTAATCCGACTGCTAGCTTGCTGCTCTTGGGTGCGAAGCTGGTCGATTGTCTTCTCGATACCGAGACGAATTTTTTTGAAGTCATCGGCCGAAAAGCTAAATCGATGCTGATAAAAATCCCATGTTTGTTTGAGTGAGGCAAGCACTAGCGCAGCTGTCGTTTGCTCAACCAAAATGGCATCGCTATCCACCGAAAAATTGATCAGATCGAGATTGATCCGGGTCAGGCGCCGCTCGATTGCGCTAGAGGGCTTATTAGCTTGTACCGTAAGCGCTGCGAGCCCTGTAGGTCTTTGTGTGCTTTGACGCAGCTCAGCCTCAACAATCACTCGTGATTTTTTGAGTTCAGAGAGTTGCTCGTCAATAATAGAGCGACGTTGTGTTAAGTGTTGAATCTGCGCCTGCCAGCGCATGATTTCAAACTGTAGGTCGTCGGCGATTGCGATTGGCCATGGGGCTGAGTCAGACGGAGGCTTCCACGTCAGCCTATCCTTGCGAGCGTTTTCGAGCTTGTCGCTTAAACGACGTAGATTTTTGAGATTGTCAATAATTTGAATGTATGCGTCGCCTTGATGCGCCAGGTCTTCAAGATGCTCTTTCGCGCTTGCCGAGGCGATGGGGTCAAGCGCATTGACCTCTTTAAACGCATTTTGCGCTTTAGCCAATTCGCTTTGGGTAGCGGCTAAGCGCGTTTGCATCTCTTGTTGTTGCGCATCAATGTCAGTGGCGCTTCGCTCAGACGACCGAGGGGAAGGGGTTATGGCCTGATTTGAGGCAGCGGTACCCGCTGGCGTTAAGGTTGGGCGCAATGGGCTGATTGGCAAGGCTTGAGCGTGCCCTGACGGCGCCTCTAAACCCCATAAGAAGAGTGTGCAGGCCAAGCTTGCGAGCCAGCGGATTGGGTGTGCGGGCCTTGGCATCACCCTCAAGCTTTCGTTGAGTGCACGTGGCCGCACCTTCAAATCCCAAGTAATGAAAAGCTGATGCGATTTAAGACCATCATGGCGATTTGAGCCAAGATCAAAAGCACTAAGGCCGAGAGGTCAAGCCCGCCCAGATTTGGCATGATGCGCTTGATCGGCTCGAGTAGTGGTGCGGTTAACGTGCGCAGCACTGGCATGATCGGTGCCAGCGGATTAATCCACGACAAGACGGCCTGGATGAGTGTTAACCAAACGACCAGGTTCAGTGCCCAGCGGGCAACGGTCACTAAAGCAGCGCCCAGCAGACCCGGAATCAGTTTTGGGCTGAGCATGCTGCCTGTTGAGATCAGCCAAAGTAACGATAGAAAAACCACGGCAATTAAAAAAGCCCCGACTAGGCTAGCGCCATCGAAGCCTTTGCCTGAGGGAATCAGGCTGCGCAGTGGTTGCACGAGCCAGTTTGTCGCCTGATGTATGGCTTGTGACATTGGATTGAAGGGGTGGAGCTTGACGGCGTAGATCCAAGCTCTTGCCAATAAGGCTGCGCCTAAAAGCGAAAAAATAATTTCAAGTAAAAAGCGCAGGATTTCGCCAAGCATGTGGCAACTCCGGTAAATGCCTCGCGATGAACGCGAGGTGGATGACTGACAATCAAGAGGCGACGCCTAGTTGTCATTATCGCAGCTTCTAGGGCTTGTGGTGCACGTTGAATATTTGCGCGCTCTGTTGCGCGCTCGAGCATAAAAAAACCGTCCGGTAAACCGGACGGTTTGAACTTGCTAAACCTTCGCTATCAAGCTCAGGGACGGCCACCCGTAGGAAACGGCCACGACGCTGCAGGATTCAGTGCGGTTTTCGCACCTGGTGCTGCTGCTGTCGAAGGGGCAGCGGCTGCCGGCTTGTTAGCAACTGGCTTTTTAACTATTTTTTTTTTGCTGCTGGCTTTTTTGCTGCTTTTTTAGGAGCTGCTTTTTTTGCCACTTTCTTTACGGCTTTTTTTGCTGCTGGCTTTTTGGCCGCTGCTTTTTTAGCTGCTGGCTTCTTAGCCGCTACTTTTTTAGCTGCTGGCTTTTTAGCTGCTGCTTTTTTTGCAACTTTCTTGACAGCTTTTTTAACGACTTTCTTAGCTGCTGCTACAACTTTCTTGACTGCTTTAACTGCCTTTTTAGCTGCTGGCTTTTTAGCTGCGGCTTTCTTGGCAGGGGCTTTCTTTGCTGCTTTTTTGGCTGTTGCCATGGTAATACTCCTTAGTTCAGGGTCCCAAACGTTAAACCCGTGCTTGACTGATCCCACCATGGGACTTCGTGTCGCCCGAGTTATTCATCGGCACAAGCCGCTACCAAATATTGGTAGCAAAGCGGTTTGTGCTAATGAATCCGGCACAGCCATTTGAACTGCCTCTTGCCTCAGGGGCACGAACCAATTCAAATGGCACCAAAGGGCAGACTTTGTCTGCCTTCTGGAAAGTACTATTGCGTCTTGAGGGCCAATCTGCGGATTATTCCCAGTTAAGGGCACCACCGGTTTGGTACTCAATAACGCGTGTTTCAAAAAAGTTACGTTCTTTCTTTAAGTCAATCATTTCTGCCATCCACGGGAAGGGGTTTTCTTCTTGCGCGAATAGCGGCTCGATGCCGATCTGCTGGCAACGACGGTTTGCAATAAATCGGAGATAAGACTTGAACATCGGTGCGTTGAGCCCCAATACCCCGCGAGGCATGGTGTCTTCGGCATAGGCGTATTCAAGGTCAACAGCTTTGGCAAACAGCCCACGAATTTCTTCGCGAAAGGCTGGTGTCCAGAGTTGTGGATTTTCGAGTTTGATGGTGTTGATTAGGTCGATGCCAAAATTACAATGCATCGACTCGTCACGCAAAATGTACATGTATTGCTCAGCCGCGCCTGTCATTTTGTTTTGCCGACCGAGCGCAAGGATTTGCGTAAAGCCGACATAAAAGAAGAGGCCTTCCATCAGGCAGGCAAAAACGATCAACGACTTTAGAAGTGTTTGATCGTTTTCAAGAGTACCGGTTTTGAAGTTTGGATCAGCGATTGCGTCAATAAATGGGATCAGAAACTGATCTTTTGCCCGGATCGAAGGGACTTCGTTGTAGGCGTTAAAGATTTCTGACTCATCCAGATCCAAGCTTTCAACAATATATTGATAAGCGTGGGTATGAATCGCTTCTTCAAAGGCCTGGCGCAGTAAAAACTGACGGCATTCGGGCGCGGTAATGTGCCGATAGGTACCCAACACAATATTGTTCGCAGCCAACGAATCGGCTGTAACGAAAAAGCCGAGGTTACGTTTGATGATGCGGCGTTCGTCTTCAGTCAGCCCCGTGGGGTTTTTCCAGAGAGCGATATCGCGCGACATATTGATTTCTTGCGGCATCCAGTGATTGGCGCAAGTAGCGATGTATTTTTCCCAGGCCCACTTATATTTAAAGGGGACGAGTTGATTGACATCTGTTTGGCCGTTGATGATGCGCTTGTCGGCAGCGTTCACACGGGTGGCCGTGTTTGCAGCGACAGGTGCTTCTCTGAGGCCGGGTGTAGGTAACGCCGAGTCACCAAACACGCCGCTGGCGGCGCGTGAGGGCAAGGAGGCGGCCATGGCTTGCGCCAAGGCTTGTGGTGGCATCAGACCTGCGCCCGCTGGGGCGGCAGGTTGAGTGGCGGGTTCATCGTTCCAGGTCAACATTGTTTTTTCTCTAT
>CALFXX010000009.1 GCA_937952975.1 uncultured Alcaligenaceae bacterium | reverse complement strand
CTTCCCAGTCAAGCATTTCACCGGCGCAAAACACGCCGGGTAAATTTTTAATCATTAGCTGTTGAGTGAGGCCTTCAAACTGCACGCCGCCGGCGGTGCTGATTGCCTCGTCGATTGGACGGCAAGCGCTTAAGACAATTGGCAGGGCTTTCATACCGGCGGCGAGTTGCGCCGCGTCCTTAAACGTTTCAGCCGATAAGCACTCGCGCAGTAATCCAGCTTTGACACCGTGCACACCTAAACGTGAACGAAGATGTGATGAAAGTGAGCGCGTACCCCGTGGGTGCGAAACTTCAGTCAAGACTTTTTCGGCGGTGTAATCGGGCAGTAGATCAACGTACAACGTGACCGAGCCGTGACGCAAAATTTCATCGCGCAAGGCTGCTGACAGCGTATAGATGGCGCCGCCCTCTAGACCATGTTCAGTGATCAGGCATTCACCACGCAAGTGTGCGGTCTGTACCGCTGCCGCTTGTGTGGCTGCGGCTTTTGCACTTTTGCCGCGACCTTTGGTTGCCTTTGTAGGCGTGGTCGTCAACCAAAACTCAGCAGTCTTAAGCGGCTGGCCCGCACACTGATCGATAAAGTGCTGCGACCATTTTGTTTCGAAGCCACCATTACTCGGCAGCAATGGCGCAAGCTGCACGCCCTGTTGTTGCAACAATGGCCACCAGGCACCGTCTGAGCCCAGGCGTGCCCAACTGCCGCCGCCTAGGGCAAGAACGACCGCATCAGGCATAACCGAAACTTCGCCTTTGGGTGATTCAAACCGCAAGGTTTGTTTGGTGCGCGCATCTGTTACCCGCCCCTTCGACAGCTCAGAGTCTGACCGTGCAGCCTCAGCGCCTTGTGCCTCTACACCACATCCTCGCCCAAACCCCAACCAACGATGCCGCATCAAGAACTGCACATTCTGTTTACGCAGCCGCTGCATCCAAGCCCGCAATAACGGCGCTGCTTTCATCTCGGCCGGAAACACCCGACCCGACGAACCAACAAAAGTATCGATCCCTAAGCCCTGCACCCATTCACGCAGCGCGTTGGCATCTAGTGCAGAGAGCATCGCAGCAAACTCGGGCGCACGCGCACCATAGCGCGCATTGAAACGCTCGGCAGGTTCAGAGTGTGTGATGTTGAGCCCGCCACGACCCGCCATCAAAAACTTGCGGCCCGCTGAAGGCTTGGCTTCAAACACTTGTACCGTATGACCCGCTTGGGCAAGCACTTCAGCTGCCATCAGGCCGGCCGGGCCGGCACCGATGACCGCAACATTAGCCATGCTTATTTTTTTGCAGCAGAAACAATCACTTCAACCAACAAATCAGGCGCAGCTAATTTCACCTCGCCGGTTGCGCGTGTGGGTAACGCATCTTTAGGTGCCCATTCAGCCCAGACACTGTTCATCCCAGCAAAATCAGCGGTGATGTCTTTAAGCCAGATTTGTACGGTAAGCAGATGATGTTTGTCTGAACCTGCAGCCGCAAGATAGCCATCAATCTTGCTAAACACATCGCGCGTTTGCGCCACGATGTCGCCCTTGACGCTTGCAGTAATGCCCGCAACATAAATCGTGTCACCGTGAATGACCACGCGGCTGAGGCGTTCGTTTGAATCTAGACGAGTAATGTTAGCCATGAAAAAGCTCCTGTGTAGGTGAGGGTGCGCCCGCTTGAAAGCGCGCGATCGAAAAAGGGGTAATAGGTAAAGCCGTTTGACCCGTTGTAATTAAATCGGCGGTGATCTTACCGACAATCGGCCCCAACTGAAACCCGTGCGCCGAGAAACCAAAGGCATGATACAGGTCTTGTTCAGTACTGCTTGGGCCAATCACCGGAATCCCATCTGGCATCTGGGCTTCGATACCGGCCCAACCGCGGCTGATCACCGAATTTTTCATATGCGGAAACAAATCGCACACGGTGCGCGCACCTTGCGCCAACTGCCTGAAGTCAAGCTCACTCCAGTCGCGCTCGCGATCGACATAAGCCAGTCGACCGCCGCCAATCAGTACCGTGCCGTTTGCGCGTTGCTTAAACGAGAGCGGCCTTCCCGTACCCAACACGACTGGATCTAAAAAATGCGGCATACGCGTGGTGACCAGCATCATCGGGCCCACGGGCTCAAGCGGTACGGGCTCACCCATTTGTGCCGCGATTTTATCGGCCCAGGCACCTGCACAGTTCACCAAAATCGGTGCGGTAAAAAGACCTTGATCTGTCTGAACCTGCCACTGACCTGCCCTGCGCTGCAGCTGGTGGACTTGTATCCCCTCGATCACCCGCGCGCCTAAGCTTTGTGCTTTAAATCTGAAGGCACGCGTCGTGCGGTAGGGGTCGGCCGAGCCATCGCCACGCACAATGAGCCCTCCTTGAATACTGGGCGTAATCGCCGGCACAATCGAACGTACCTCGTCGGCGTGTATCCACTCTTCGTGGGTGTAGCCATGCTCGTGCATGGTTTGTAGTCGCGTACGCAAGGTCGCGACGTCTGCCTCATCTTCAGCAACCCGCATTTGGCCATTTTGATCGAAGCCACAATCATCATCGACCCAGTCTTTGATCTTTAACCAGATCTCACGCGAAGCCAGCGATAACGGTACCTCAGCCAAATGCCGGCTAAGCGTGCGTACGCCGCCTGCGTTGACGCCCGATGCATGGCGAGCAATGTAGTTTTTTTCAAGCACCAGCGCATGCACGCCTGCGCGCGCCAAATGCAAGGCGGTTGAACTGCCGTGTAACCCCCCGCCAATAATAATGACAGGGGCAGAGTGCGCACGATCAGTCATCGCAATGTTTCCCCAAGGACTACACGGGCTTCTTTAAGCGAATCACCGCTTTTTTAGAATCATCAGTTTGTGGCAAGGCCGCTAACTCACCTAGCGTTAACGGCTTGGTTGGAAAACGCAACCGATAATGCCCGACCTCTTGCGGAGTGACCTTGCGCTCTTGTGCAATGAGCTCAGTGACCGTGACGCTACAAAAACGACCCTGACACGGGCCCATGCCACAGCGTAAAAAAGATTTCATCTGGTTCGGGCCGGGGCAACCCAGGCTCACGGTTTCGCGTACCTGCGCAGCAGTGATCTCTTCACAACGGCACACAATCGTGTCACCCGTCGGCAACCGAAACTGCTCGGGCGCCTGATAGAGCGTATCGAAAAATTCGCGCCCCTGAACCGCACGCATTAACGCGGCGCGCGGCCCAGCGCTTGCGGCGTCACGTTGTGCCGCGGTCATTTTGCCAAGCTGATGGGTCACCTGTAACGCAGATAAACGACCACGCTGCTCAGCGGCTAAGGCACCCGCAATACCACCGCCATCACCCGCAATGCTGACGGCAGCCACGTTGGTACCGCCCCAAGCATCCACCTTAGGCTCCCAGCACAAGAGCAACTCATTCCATTGTTGTTCGACACCAACTGCTTGCGCAAGATTGATGTTGGGGATCACACCTTGATGCAAGAGTAGTTGCGAAGCTGCCAAGGTTTCGGTGCGACCGCCCGCAGTAAAACGAACGCCTTGCAAGGCTTGATCATTGGGGGCATGACCGGCCAGCGCTTCAAGTGCTGTCACGCCTTTTACGATACGAACCTGCGCCTTCACCTCACGCAAAAGCTTTAAGCCTTTAACCAGATAGGGCGATGTCAAAAACCCCCAGGCGTGGCGTAAGGCTTTGCCCAAGCGGCCTGGCGGGGTGGTGTCGAGCAACGCATCGACCTTAATCCCTGCATTTAAATATTGCCAAGCAATGAGATACAACAAAGGGCCACAACCGGCCAAGACCGTACCCTTGCCAGGTACGATCCCCGACGACTTCAGCAAAATTTGCGCAGCCCCCGCTGTGATCACGCCAGGCAACGTCCAACCTGGGATCGGAAACGGACGCTCTTGCGCACCTGTGGCCAACACAATCTGCTTGGCGTGCAACATACGTGCTTCGCCCGCCACCGAATAACCAACTTCGAAGCCCTGAGTGGCATCAGCCACCGTCATCTGCGCCACGGCCCAAACCGTCGCGCCCGGAATGTACTGCGCCCCTGATTGTTTGAACGGCTCTAGCAAAGATTCACCATGCCAATAATCATCGCCCAAAATCTTACGCTGACGGATTGGCGTTGAGGTGATCGCCCGATAGATCTGCCCACCTGGAGCAGCCTGTTCGTCTAGCACAATCGTCGAGATACCTTGTTGCGCAGCGGTGGTCGCCGCCGCTAAACCGGCGGGCCCTGCGCCTACGACTAATAATTCACATTGAAGTGTGGTGATCATGCCAGCACCTCGCGCGCACCTTGTTGACGTTCGATTTTCATACCGCTGCGCACGGGAATCATGCAACCTTGTTGATTCGGTTGATCATCAATCATGACCAGGCAGTCGTAACAAATCCCCATCAAACAAAACGGGCCACGAGGCACCTCTTTCACCGCGGTATCACGGCACTCGTTAAGCCCCGCCGCGAGCAAAGCCGCCGCGACGCTATCGCCCGCACGGCACTGCACCGCCTTGCCATCAATCGTCACCACCACTGACGCAAGCGCTAAGGCTTGCTCTGCTTCAGGCAGCCTGTTGTACATGAAACCTCCGAGTTGAAAAAGGAGCCATCGTCTCGGGCAACGCGCCCTCAATCACCATGGGTGCGATCCGCAAAGCGTGTGCGGCAGCCAACGTCACACCGCTATGGCAGGTGGCAACAAACGCGCCTGGGTGCGTCGAAGATTGTTCGTAAATCGGAAACCCATCTTTAGACATCACACGCAAGGCAGACCAAGAACGCACCACGCGTACGTGCTTGAGCGCAGGCATCGTGCGTACGGCGCGATCGGCTAACGTCGCTAACACGGGCAGACCAACGATGCCATCGACATAGCCGGCTTCTTCTTGCGAATCACCAATCAGCCAAGTGCCTTCATCCATCTGACGTAGCGTGCTGAACGGCGTATGCAACATACGACGAGTGCGCTCAAGCACCACAATCTGGCCGCGCTGAGGCCGCACCGGAATCGAGAGGCCCACCTTATTGCCCAGTTTTTGATTACTTAAGCCCGAGGCCAATACGACCTTGTGCGCACGAATCACACCATGCGGCGTCGTCATTTCAAAGACGCCATTTTTTTGCTCGATCTCGCCAACGGGATGTAAGGGCAAGTAATCAACCCTTTGACGCTCAAACGCCGTATGCAACGCCCGCAACATTTTTAACGGATTTGCCACACCATCCACCGAGGTGTGCGTCGCCCCCAACACTTCTGGACCAATGCCGGGCACCAAATCTTTAAGCTCTTTGTGATCGAGCATTTTCCAGTCGTACTGCACCATGCCGGGTTGACCCATGAGCGTGGTCATAAACTTGATACGTTGTTCGTATTCTTCTTCGTTCAACACAGGGTGTAAGCCACCTTGCTGTTCTAAGCCCACCTCTAGACCCGTAATCTCGTTGAGCAAACGCGCAAGCTCTGGCCACAAAGCTTGCGACGACATCGTCCAGTGTCCGTACGCAGGCATACCCATGCCTTTGCTTTGCACCCATACCAAACCGAAATTTCCGCGCGAGGCACGAAACGCAATATCGCCCTCATCGAGCACCGCAACGTGCTCAACCTTTTGACGCAAACCAAACGCGACGGCCGAGCCAACCAAGCCGCCCCCAATAACCAAAGCGTCATACACACCTTTATGGTGGCGCGGCCGCGGCGGGGCAAGCGCCTCAAGTTCTGCTGTCGTGCTCATTAAGCGCGTCCTTTTCCAACAAATAGTTTTTCGAGTCCAACCGCGCGATCCAGGATAAAGATCGCAATCATCGTGATGTAAATCAACGCCGCCGACACCGCGGTCACCAAAGGATCAATCGTATCTTCGATATGTAAAAAAATACGAACAGGTAAAGTCGTTGTAGATGGCGAGGCAATAAAAATCGACATGGTCAGTTCATCAAAACTGGTGATAAAGGCAATGACCCAACCACTGACCACACCGGGCATAATCAGCGGCAAAACGATGCGGCGAAAAGTGATCCAGGCTGAAGCACCTAACGATAACGCAGCACGCTCAAGAGACGGATCAAGGCCGGTTGCTGACGCAAGCACAAGCCTCAGTGCATACGGCATCACCACGATCGTGTGTGCAACCACCAAACCAAAATAAGTGCCTGAGACACCGATACTGGTAAAGAATTTTAAGAACGCCAGCCCCAGCACAATATGCGGGATCATCAAGGGCGACAAGAAAAATGCCATCAACGCTTCGCGGCCCCGAAACTGATAGCGCGCGGTTGCCAGCGCAGAGGGGACTGCAACGACGATAGCAATCGTGGCAGAGATCAACCCCAGTCCCAAGCTGAACACAAAGGCATCCATAAAGCGAGGATTGTTCAAAATCGCTTTGAACCAGCGCAACGATAGGCCATTGACCGGCAGCGAAATAAAACCATCGCCGGTAAACGCCACTGCGCAGACCATCACAATCGGCGCCAAAATAAACAGAATGAATAGCGTATGAAAAATCAAACCAATGGGGCCGTTGCGTAAAAACATGATGGCTCCTTTAGTTGAAAACCGCGCCGTAGCGCTTTTCGATTAACCGATTGGTCGAGAGCAGCACGACAACCGTCGCAACGAGCAAGAGCATCGCTAACGCGGCACCCAGTGGCCAGTTCAGCGTATTTAAAAATTCATCATAGGCTGCGGTTGCAACGGTTTTTAAGCGCCGTCCACCCACAATCGCAGGAGTGGCGAAGGCGCTAGCCGACATCGCAAAGACCATGATCGACCCTGACAAAATCCCCGGCATCACTTGCGGCACAATCACACGCCTGATGACCGTGAACTGACTCGCACCCAGCGATAAGGCTGCGGCTTCAGTCGAAGGGTTAATGCGTTGCAGAGAGGCCCACACCGAGATCACCATGAAAGGCACCATCACGTGCGTGAGGGCAATCCCGACACCAAGATTCGAATACATCAAACTTACAGGACCAGAGGCCAGACCTAAGGCTTGCAAGGCTTTGCTGATCAACCCAGTCGAGCCAAACAATAGTGCCCAGCCTAAGGTACGCACCACCACTGAAATCAACAGCGGCCCCAACACCACCATCAAAAACAGTCCTTTCCAGGGATTACTCATCCGCGACAGCACGTAGGCCTCGGCAGTGCCCAGCACCACACAAGCGAGTGTGACAGCCAAAGACACACCGAAGGTACGCGCAAACACTTCGTAGTAATAACTGTCGGTCAAGATCTCAAGATAATTTTTAAGCGAAAAAGAAACTTCTATCCCGCCGTAAAACTCGAAATTAAAAAAACTGATCAGCAACACACTGGCAAGCGGCGCCACCAAAAATGTCGCATACAACACGATGGCTGGCGTGCTCAACAGCCAAGGCGCATGGGTGGGTTTAATTGCGTTCATCGTTGGCCTGCCCGCCTACGCCGCCGGCGTAGAAGAGATGACTGCACGCATATCCTGCGCACGCCAGCGCAAATGCACTGGCGAACCCTCAGGCGGGACGGGTACCCCATCATTTTGTCGGATCACTAAGACCTCACCCACCGAGGTATTCACCTGGCATAACCAGTGATTACCCTGAAACACGCGGGTCCTCATGATGCCGGGCAAAGCGCTTGGCTGGGCCTCTGTAAATAGAATCTTTTCGGGCCTAACGATCACGCTGCCCGCGGGCATTGCAATACCCTCAAGCGCAAGCACCGCCTCACCGATTTGTATGGAAGGCGTCGGCGACACAGCGTACGGTTGAATGTTAAAAATATTAGCCTTACCCAGAAAGCCACCCACAAACTCTGACTTCGGTTGCTCGTATGCGGCAAAGGGCTCGGCGATCTGCTCGACCTTACCTTGATTCATGACGACAATGCGATCAGACAAAGCAAGCGCCTCAGACTGATCGTGTGTCACAAGTACTGTTGTGGTGCCGAGTGTGCGTTGAATGCTGCGCAACTCAAGCTGCA
>CALFXX010000008.1 GCA_937952975.1 uncultured Alcaligenaceae bacterium | reverse complement strand
CGCCGGTAGCAGCAGAGATCACAACCGTATCTGTCGCGACGGCCTTTGCGATCGCGCGTAGGCCCACCCACGCAGTGACGCCAGGGCTACCCAGCGCACCCAGATAAGTCGAGGCAGAAAAGCCATCTAGGTTGATCCTCTCTGCGCCAGACGCTTTGATCTTGGTGTAACGCTGCCAACCGAAATGGCCTAGCGCCCAGTCGCCAACCTTAAAATCTGCGTGCTTTGATTCAACGACCTGTCCAATAGCTCGCCCTACCATCACGTCACCTAGATTCAAGGGATTGGCGTAAGCGACGTTGGGCATCATCTGACGACGTTGATAAGGGTCGAGTGAGACAAACGCGTTTTGCACTACGATATCGCCCGACTCTGCGCTAGGGATGGCCTCAGAAGAGACGGCAAAGTGGCTTGCATCAATCGCGCCGCTAGCCGCTTTCACAAAACGTACACAAAGATTATTTGCCATCACGATCACTCAACTTTTAATTGGATTTTTTTGGCGAGTTCGCCATATTTAACAAACTCAGTCTGCACGAGCGCCGAAAACTCTGAAACACTATTGCCAACAGGTTCAGTGCCGCGGTCTAACAAAAATTTGCTGACCTCTGGCGAATGGAGGATTTTTACAATTTCTGCGTTGAGGCGCGTAACGATCTCGGGCGCTGTACCTGCAGGTACAAAAACGCCTTGCCAAGCTTCGGCTGAGTATTCTTTTAGACCGGTCGACCCAGCGACCGTAGCGAGTTGAGGCATCGACTGTGGTGCTTTAGAGCCCGAGGTGGCGAGTAGTTTGATACTGCCCGCGTTGAGCGGTACGGTGGCTGCCACCAAGGTAATCACCGCCAGGTCAATTTGCCCCCCCATCAAGTCAGTCAGTGCTGGGCTTTCGCCTCGGTAGGGCACCGAAGTCAGGTTTGTACCTGCCATCAGATTGAACTGTTCAATCGCAAGATGATTGGGGCTACCGTTACCAGAATTGCCAGCCGAAAGCTTGACTCCAGCCTTGTCTAGCTTGATGAGATCAGCCATGGTTTTGGCGTCGAGGCCTGGCCGCGCTAGCCACACTAGAGATAAGCGTACTGCTTGCGTGACGGGCATAAGGCTTTTGAGTGGATCGTAGCCAACGTCGCGCACGTGCGGGATAACTGTGATGGCGCCCAGCGCACTCAGTAGCAAGGTGTAGCCGTCGGGCTCAGCTTTTGCCACCAGTGCTGAGCCAATCACGCCATTGGCGCCTGGCTTGTTTTCAACGACAACAGGTTGGGCGAAGGCGCTCGACAGGTTCTGAGCTAGCGCGCGCCCCACAATATCTACAGCACCACCTGGCGGAAACGGGACGACGATTCGTATTGGCTTTGACGGGTAGGGCGTTTGCGCCCAGGTAGCAAAGGGGATCAGCATGAAGCTAAAGAGTAAGCCTCTGGCAGCTTGTAACGTTGCTTGAATCATGCACTTACTCCATTTTTAATTGTTTTTGTTTGATGAGTGCCGCCCAGCGTGCGCGGTCAGCTTGAACAAGCGCTGTCAGCTCGGAAGGTGTTGAGGCAGCTGGCTCAACACCCGCTGCTCTGAGAGTCTCGCGCAAAGTCGGATCAGACAGGGTTTGCTTGAATGCAGTGTTCAACTGATTGATGATCGAGCTGGGTGTTTTGCTTGACACAAATACTCCATACCAAGACAGGGCATTGAGACCTTGATAGCCCTGCTCGTGAACGGTGGGGATATTGGGTACTGCGGGATTACGCGTCTCGCCGACCAGTCCAATCACTCGCATGCGCCCCGAGTTGATGTGGGGTAAGAAAGCCGGTAGGTCACCAATTGTTCCTGCTAACCGTCCTCCCATGACGTCGACCATCACAGGTGCGATGCCTTTGTATGGGATAGCCATGATGCGCAAGCCCGTGGCATCTGACAATTGTTCAATCCACAGCTGAGTGATGTTGCCTAAACCCGGGGATCCAAAGTCGATGACTTGATTTTTTGCTTTCGCGTAGGCAATAAACTCGGCAACATTTGTTGCTGGGATATTGGCATCGATGGCAACTGCCGAGGCATTGACGACGATACGTGACACGGCCACCAGATCGCGATCGATATCAAAGGGCAGTGTTTGAAAGATCGGCGAGATTGTGAAGAGCCCTGAGCTTGAAAAGAATAGTGCGGTGCCATCGGGGTCGCTTGCGATAACGCTTTGAGCGGCAATAATGCCATTGGCTCCGGGCTTGGCCTCTACGATAACGTCAGTCGCCAACGTTTTGGATAGTTTTTCAGCAAACTGACGAGCAACAAAATCGACCGGTCCACCGGCCGCAAAAATCACAAGTCTTGTTGGTTTTTCTGCTGCTGGTGCCACGCTTGTAAAGAGCGCCAGAGCGCAAAGCAGCGCTGCGATTGCAATACCAAGTCGATTTTTCATCTCAGTCTCCCGTACCTTCAAACTCGCCTGTTAAACGTGTTGTTGGCTCTGTGTGCTCGCCAAGGCCGTGTGGGGCGATTCTATTTTTTGTTTGATCGTTTGCAGCATACTGAAAGCTTGGCAAGAATGCGAGTGATTGTTTGGGTGTGGCCCTGACTGTCCGTGCTCATAGGGGAGACCCGCCAGAGAGGTCCGGCCGCGGCGTTCTTGCACCTAACAGTGTTATAAGGATGGCTGCTTACAGATGGCTAAGACCTTAAGGCAGAAGCGACTGCGCAATATCAGGCCTGTAGGCCTCAGCGCTAGAACCTCCTGCCAGACGGTCGAGTCGCAAGAACAGAGGAGCTTGGTGCAGGACCAAAATGCTAGATTTTTAAAAGTTTTTTTGTAAAAATACGCCTTGAATTTTTTCCTGCCGCCCCAACATTCCTCGCCAAGCCAGCAATTTTTAGACGCCACGAGCGTTGTTAAAGCCAGTGTTTATTTAAATCTGAGAGATCTATGATTAAGATCCAACATTTATCAAAATCCTTCAAAGGCAAGTTGGCAGTCAATGACTTGTCTTTAGAGGTCGGTCAAGGCGAAGTGATGGGGTTTTTAGGCCCCAACGGTGCCGGTAAATCCACCACCATGCGCATGATCACGGGGTTTATTCCGCCCACAAGCGGCTCGATCACGGTGTGCGGCTTTGATGTGTTGAAAGATCCGATCGAGGCCAAGCGCAAGATCGGTTATTTGCCTGAGTCGGCTCCGTCTTATCAAGATATGACCGTGTTGTCGTTCTTACGTTTTGCTGCGGATATTCGAGGCCTGACAGGTGTCGCAGGACAAACTGCCGTCGAGCGTGTCATTGAGCTCTGTCAGCTACAAAACGTACTCAAGCAAACGATCGATACCTTGTCGAAAGGTTTTCGCCAACGCACTTGCCTAGCGCAATCGTTGATTCATGACCCAGAGGTCTTGATCTTAGATGAGCCAACAGATGGCTTAGATCCAAATCAAAAGCACGATATGCGCAATCTGATTCGTCAGATGGGTCGCACCAAGTCAATCATTATTTCTACGCATGTTTTAGAAGAAGTTGAGGCCGTCTGCAACCGCGCTGTCATCATTGCGCAAGGACGCATCGTGGCGCAAGGTACGCCTGACGAGTTCAAGGCGCGCTCTAAAACCGGAAGGATTGACGACTATTTTCGTGAAGTCACTGGCGCCGAGCGTCAGTCATCTGCACAGTCCGGAGTTTAATGATGAATATTTTTTCAGCCACAAGAGCGATTGCAGCCAGAGAATGGCGCGCGTACTTTGAGTCACCGTTAGCGTTTGTGTTCTTAATTGCCTATCTGCTGCTGGCGGGCATCTTTACCTTTACGTTTGGTGGTTTTTTTGAACGTGGTGACGCGTCGTTAGCCGCGTTTTTTAACTGGATGCCCTGGTTGTTTTTGTTTTTAGTGCCTGCTGTTGGCATGCGGTTATGGTCCGAAGAGCATCGCTTAGGTACGATCGAGCTGTTGTTGACGATGCCTATTGCTCCTTGGCAAGCAATCCTCGGTAAATTTTTGGCGTCTTGGGCGTTTTTGATCTTGGCGATTGCCTTGAGCTTCCCGATGGTGCTCACTGTCAATTGGCTAGGCTCGCCCGACAACGGCGCGATTCTGGCAGGTTATGTTGGCTGCGCGTTATTAGCGGGCACCTATCTTTCGATTGCCTCGTTGACATCCGCCTGCACACGTAATCAGGTGATCGCGTTTATTTTTTCAATCATGATTTGCTTGCTGTTAAATCTGCTTGGGTTTCCTCCTATTCTGGATTTAGTTGGGCGCTGGATTGGTACCGAAGGTATCGAGGTTATGGCGGGTTTTTCAGTGCTGTCTCATTTTGATGGTTTTCAAAAAGGTGTACTGGATAGCCGCGACGTCATTTACTTTTTATCTATTTCAGTTTTTTCGTTGTTCGCCACAGGTGTGGTCTTGCGCGGTCATCGTGCGGGTTAAGGGGTGATCATGCTGAATCGTTTATATCGAAACTCTTTTGTCGTACTGGCTCTGGCTGTGGCCAGCTTGGTGGCGATCAATGTACTTGCTTATTTTTATTACTCACGTGTCGATTTGACGCAGGCTAAGGCCTATACGCTGTCTGAAGGTACTCGCGATGTTTTAAAAAAATTGCAAGCGCCCGTCACAATTCGTTTTTATTTTTCGCAGTCTGAAGCAGGGATGCCCTTGGTATTAAAGGGCTACGGCCGGCGAGTGCAAGACTTGTTGCTTGAGTATCGTAATGCGAGCGGCGGAAAAATTTCCGTCGAAACCTCTGATCCACAGCCCGACTCAGATCTAGAAGAGACCGCCACGCTCGATGGTGTGCAGGCACAATCTTTGGACAATGGTGACCGCTTTTACTTAGGTCTTGCAGTCAAGCAAGGTGATCGTAAATCTGCAATGTCTAATATTGCGATGGACCGCGAGCGTTTGCTTGAATACGACATCACGCGTGCGATTGCCAGCGTCACTGAAAAAGAAAAGACCGTGCTTGGGGTTATGAGCCCTATGCCTGTGTTTGGTAACTCTGGCTTCCCCATGATGGGGGTGCCACCCTCACCCAAGCAGGTATTTATTTCAGAACTTGAACGAGATTACAAAGTCGTTCAAGTGCCGATGGATGGCAAAGATATCGATCCAAAGGTGAAGGTTTTACTTGTACATCACCCCCGCGGGATTACAGAGCAGGCCGAATACACCATTGATCAGTTTGTGATGCGTGGCGGTAAGTTGATCGCGCTGCTTGACCCCTTTGCTTTTTTTGATGTTGCACCGGGGCAGCGAGGGATGGAACCCACGGGTATTCCTTCTAATTTAGAGCGTTTAACCAAGGCCTGGGGGGTTTCGCTCGATACGACAAAGATGCTTTCAGATATGCAGTATATGGTTGGCAAGGGCCCTAGTGCGTTGCCCACACTGCTAAGTCTGAACGACTCTGCGTATGACCAAACTGATGTGGCTACAGCCCGCCTGGGGGGCACACTATTTCCGTTCATTGGTGCCTTTAGTGGTCAGCCAGTGGCTGGCCTGAAGCAAGAAGTTTTGATGCACTCATCAAAATATTCTGCCTTGATTGAGGCCGCACGCGGTCAAGATCGCGGCGACAAGGCGACCGCTGGGTTTAAACCGGCGGGTCAAGAATTGCCGATCGCGATTCGCTTGCAAGGTAAGTTCAACACCGCCTTCCCTGATGGTCGCCCGCCCAAACCGAAGCCAGAGAAAAAGCCTGAAGAGGAAGCGGCTAAAGATAAGCCTGCGGGCGATGACAAGCCTGCCACAGAGGCTGCGGCTGCCGATGCTGCTAAAACTCCAGCCGAAGAGCCGCCTGAGGTTTTTGCCCCACACGTCGCACAAGCTTCTGCAGATAACTCTTTAGTCTTGATTGCGGATACCGACTTTATTAACGATGGGGCAGCTGTTCAAATTCAGGATGTGCTGGGCCAGCGCCTGGTGTATCCGATCAACGGCAATTTGGCGTTTGTGCAAGCGTTGGTCGATCAGTACGCCGGAGACGCTGCACTCATTTCTCTGCGAACACGGCAAAGTGCAACACGGCCGTTTACAGTGATTAAAGAAATGGAGACACGTGCGCAGCAGGCGTACACAGAAAAAATTAAAGATATCCAAGATAGCCTACAGACAACGCAAGAAAAGTTGCAAGCCTTGCAAAAAACGGCACCAGCACCCGGTGCCGCCGCAGGTGCCGCAATCCTCACGAAAGAACAACAGGCCGAAGTGGATCGGTTCCGTAAGGTTGCAGCCGAGAAGCGTCGTGAATTAAAAGAGGTGCGTAAAGATCTCAGAGCAGACAGTGAGGCTTTACAGTTTTGGATCAAAGTGTTGAATATTGCCCTGATCCCAGCGTTACTGGTGGTGTTGGCAATTGGTTTGATGATGTATCGTCGGCGCGGTAAGGGAGCTTAAGGCTTCCTAGCCGGCAAGTGGATAAGCGTTTGTGAATATAGTGATTAAGAGTTTGTAACGACATAATCAAAAAAGGACAATCATGTATCCCGAACTGAAACCGTACGTTGTTTTAATCACCGGTGGCGCAAGTGGCTTAGGATTAGCCGCTGCGCATGGTTTTGCCAAAGAGGGTGCAACGATTGTGATCGCTGACCTTCAAGAGGCCGCTGCGGTAAGTGTTGCTCAACAGCTAGGCTCGCAGCACTTGGGACTCGGTTGCGATGTCGCCAATGAGGCGCAGGTTAATCACGTGGTCGATACGGTGATTCAAAAATACGGTCGCGTTGACGTGTTGATTAATTGTGCAGGTGTTGCCGATCGGGTTGCACCAACGGTCGAGCAAGACATGGCGCATTTCCGGCGGTTAGTGGATATCCATTTGACGGGTACCTACATGATGACAAAGGCTTGTGCCGTGCACATGCTCAAGCAAGGCAAAGGCAACGTCATCAATATCAGCTCAATTGCCGGTGTGATTGGTTTGACCTACCGCAATGCCTACAGTGCCGCCAAGGCGGGGATTTCGATGATTACGCGCACGCTTGGTTGCGAATGGGGGGCTGCCGGGATCCGAGTCAATGCGATCGCGCCGGGCTACATTCTGACCCCTCTTACTCAGGCCATCATCGATGAAGGCAGGCTCGACAAGAGCATTGTCGAGCGACGCACCCCGATGGGGCGGATGGGCGAGCCCCGTCATATTGCGGATGCAATGTTATTTTTAGCCTCAGATCAGGCTGAATTTATTACGGGAGTGACCCTGCCCGTTGATGGTGGGTATACCAGCTGGGGTGCGCCAAGCGACGCCTATACTAGCGATTGAATGTTATAGATGTACTAGTAAGAATAAATAAATGTACTACTTTATATGATTTAAAATTATTAAAATTCAATGTCTTATTGATGTAAAGGCCTCAATCCTGTCTAAATAGGATTGAGGCCTTTTTTCATGAAAAGCTTCTGTCTGTAAATGTTATTTAACTAACAGTTACAGAGCTCTTCATTAATTAAAACCGGTGCCACGCTCGACTAAGCGAACGATGAGCGGGGCGGGTTGCCACTTTGGATTGGCACCAGGCTCCGCGGCAAAGTCTTTGAGTCGTTGTAAGACCTTAGGCAAGCCCACGGTATTGGCATAGTGCATGGGACCACCCACATGGGCTGGGAACCCGTAGCCGTTCAAATACACGATATCAACATCGGAAGCGCGAGCGGCGATGCGTTCTTCAAGAATGCGTGCGGCCTCGTTAACCAGGGCGAACATACAGCGCTCAATGATCTCGCTATCTTCGATTTTGCGAGGTTTGATGCCGTTTTCTGCACGATATTTGTCAATCATGGCCTCGACAATCGGGTCGGGGATCGCATCGCGCTTGCCCGCTTCGTAGCGATACCAGCCCGCTCCAGTTTTTTGTCCAAAGCGACCCGCCTCGCAGATCCAGTCGTCAACAATGGGGGCGACCGGTGTTGGGCTTGCCGCCGCACGGCGCTTGCGCCCAGCCCAGCTGATATCTAAGCCGGCTAAGTCTGCAACCCTGAACGGGCCCATTGCAAAACCAAAGGCCTGAATAGCGCCATCGATTTGTTGGGGTAGTGCACCTTGAACCATCAGTTCGTTGGCGGCAGCACGGTACTGAGCCAACATCCGGTTGCCGATAAAGCCATCACATACGCCTGAAACCACTGCAATCTTTTTAATCTTGCGAGCCATATTCATGCAGGTGGCCAGCACATCTGGCGCGGTCTTGTCGCCACGCACCACTTCAAGCAGCCGCATCACATTAGCAGGGCTAAAAAAATGCAAGCCGATGACGTCTTGTGGGCGCTTGGTGAACAGGGCGATTTGATCGATATTGAGCGCTGAGGTATTTGAGGCCAGAATCGCACCTTGTTTAACCACGCCATCGAGCGTTTTAAAGACTTGCTCTTTGACGTCCATGTTTTCAAATACGGCTTCAATCACCAGATCGACATCGCTGAAATCTTGATAACTCAGCGTCGGTTGGATCAGCGCCATGCAGGCATCGAGTTGCGCTTGCGTGAGCTTGCCCTTTTTCATTGAAGTTTCGTAATTTTTACGAATGGTTGCCAAACCCTTGTCTAAGGCTTCTTGCTTGGTCTCGAGCAAGACAACGGGTAGGCCCGCACTGATGAAGTTCATGGTGATACCGCCGCCCATGGTGCCGGCACCAATGACACCCACCTTGTTGATCGCGCGCAAAGCTGTGTCTTCTGGCAGACCTGGGATTTTGGCAGCGGCGCGTTCGGCAGCAAAGGTATAGCGCAGTGCGTGAGATTCGGGTGACTTGAAGAGTTCAGTAATCAAGCGTCGCTCTTCTGCCAAGCCGTCGTCAAACGAGGCCGATTTAAAGCTCGCGCATACTGCATCAAAGCAGCTGACCGGCGCAGGAAAACGTTTTGCTGCCGCGACAACGGCTTTGCGTTTTTCAGCTAAGGCTTCGTCAGAGGGGATGTCGGGTACGGTGCGATCGCGTACGCGCTTAAGCGGCTCGTTTTGTGCGATGACGTTGCGAGCAAAGGCCACTGCGGCTTGAAGCAAGTCGCCTTCAACGATTTGATCGATCAACAGCGTATCTTTAAATTTGCTAGCGGGCAGATGCACACCCGCCACAATCATGTCGACCGCTTTTTCAAAGCCAAGCAAGCGCGGCAAACGCTGGGTACCACCACCGCCTGGCAAGATGCCAAGTTTGACCTCGGGGAGCCCTAGGGTTGCATCGGGTAAGGCCACGCGAAAATGACAGCCAAGCGCCAGTTCAAGACCGCCGCCCATCACCACGGTGTGGATGGCAGCGACGACTGGTTTGGTGG
>CALFXX010000007.1 GCA_937952975.1 uncultured Alcaligenaceae bacterium | reverse complement strand
GCATGTTTTGAAGCGTACCCGTGGCGCCACCCATAAACGCGTTGTGAATCAGCCCGAGCGCATCCATACGGCCCGGGCCTGAATTAAACGGCATCACCAAAATTGTGTCGACGCGCTCTCTGAGCGATGCAGTATCGGCCATCAAACGTTTACGAAGATCCGCTTCGTCAACAGGACCTTTAGTGCGGATACGTTCGGTCAGCGCTTTGTATTTTGCAGGATCGGTTGAAACGCTATCGAGCGAGGCAGACAACGAACGCAGCCAATCCCACAGTGCGAGGCGGCTTGTAGCGCCACCCTCGATGCGTATTTGTTTGCCCTGATACTGAATTTGGCCGGTATGGCAAGCGGCACAGGTCATACCTGCGTAGGTGCCGCGATACTGTCCCACGGTGACCGAGGCTTTAGCAACACCAACGGGCAAGTTATCTGGATTTTGCGCGAGGTTCAGTGGCTCGGTGAGCAGGCCCATACGATCGTTGTGCGCCGGCGAGTTAAACAAATCTGTCGTGCCCGCCGCTTCAAGTGCAAGATAGATGTCATAGGATATAAGTGCCGACCCTTGAGACGTCCAGTAATAATCCGCTCGATCTTGTGCCGTCCAGGCTTGATCCAGGTAGTGCACTGTCGGCGCCTGTGCCATGGCCGATGAGGCCACCATTAAGGTGGTGAGTGATAAGATTAAGCGCTTGGACGTTTGGCGAAGAGTTGTGAGCATGGTCGATTAAGAAGAGGTGTGCGGCGAAGGGGTGTACGGCGTTGACGGGTAACTGGCTGAGTAGCCTAGACATCAGGCTGTTGACGAGTACCTTACCATCAAGCTGTGTACTCACAGCGGTCATGTTAGATAAAAAGATTAGGCACATTGCACAAAACTGATGGCAATTGCAAAAAAATAAAAACTGGAGACATACCTTGGTGCAGTCAAAAGTGGGTGGCTGGTATTTTGGCTGGAACATCGTGGCAGGTGGCTCGTTGCTCACATTGCTGACGGTTGGCATGCGTATGGGGATTGGTCCGTTTTTTTTACCCATCGCTGAAGATCTTGGTTTTAGCCGTAGCTTGTTGGCAGGTATCGTAGCCATTGGTATGTTGTGTTACGGCCTCGCGATGCCGCTTGGCGGGTATTTGGTCGCCAGGCGCGGCACTAAGTTTGTATTGTTGTTGGGAGTGACGATTGTGGTGGCAGCGTCGCTTTGGTCTACCTACGCACGCACTCCGTGGTCGTTTTTTTTAGCCTTTGGTGTCTTGTTGTCTGTGGGCCTGGCCTTTACGAGCCCCGTTGCGGTGACGCCGGTGATTAGTCGCTGGTTTACGCGGCAGCGCGGCATGGCGTTGTTTTTCTTATCAACAGGGTCGATGGCCGGGATTGCAGTGATGACACCGGTACTCACCATGGCGATTCATCATTATGGTTGGCAAGTAACCTTGCTTGGGTATGCCATCGCCTTTGCGGTATTCACGGTGCCGATCGCGGTCTACGTGATGCGCGACGTAGCGCCAGCGGGAACTGATACGCTGCCATCGTTGGTCGCGACCGCAGCGCCGGCGAAGTCAGCGGTTGCAGGCGAAAATCGCCCTGCAGCAACACCGCATGCTCAAGCAGAGAAAGAGCGCAAGGCTGAAATGACGTTTAGCCAAGCGGTGCAGACGGTTCCGTTCTGGAAAATTTGCCTTGGCTTATTTACCTGCGGCTTCAGTATGAATTTGCTCGGTACCCATGGCATGCCGATGTTGATGGATCACGGTTTCGATTCAACGACCAGCTCATTCGGGATCGGTTTGATTGGTTTGGTGGCGATCTTTAGTACGCTGGTGCTGGGCCGCCTGGCCGATAAAATCCCGCGGCGGTACATCCTGTCGACGATTTATTTGATTCGCGGTCTGGGTTTCTTTGCGTTGTTGATCGTTGGTACGCACTTTGAGTTGTACGTCGCTGCGGCGATTGGCGGGATCGTGTGGGCTGGCAGTATTGCAATGTCGTCGGCGATCTTGGCTGATTTGTATGGCGTCAGGCTGGTGGGTATTTTGTATGGCTGGACCTACCTCTCACATCAAGTCGGCGCAATGATCAGTTCTTGGTTGGGGGGCTGGGCCTACGAGGCGTACGGCACCCACTGGGTCGCTTTCGGTTCAGCCGGTGTGCTCTTGTTGCTGGCGGCTGCGTTGTCGCTGACCTTGCCCTCAAAACTAAAGTGAACAGTCAACCCAGCCCGTAAACATCTCAGCCTATTTGTTGGATCGTGACTCGAGTACCAAAAAAAGTGAATGTCAATGCAAACCTTTGATTACGTGATCGTGGGTGCGGGCGCCGCGGGCTGCTTGCTGGCCAACCGGTTAACTGAAGATCCCCAGATTTCAGTCTGCCTGCTCGAAGCAGGCAAGCCTGATCGTAATCCCTACATCCATATACCGGCAGGTTTTATTAAGGTGGGTCACGATCCAGCCTACACCTGGGATTTTTTGACTGAGCCAGGCCCTGGTATTGACGGGCGTCAAGTGATCACTCGCATGGGCCGTACTCTTGGTGGTTCAAGTTCAATTAATGGGTTCAATTACACACGCGGTGCAGCCAGCGATTACGACAATTGGGCTGCCCTCGGTAACGCAGGATGGTCGTATGCCGAAGTGTTGCCTTACTTCAAACGCACTGAAAAACGTTTGGCGCCGCACGACGCACACTACCGGGGCTCTGAAGGCTTGTTGCCAATCACTAATTGCGACTGGCGCCATCCGCTTTGTGATGCGTTTATTGAGGCGGCGGCAGGCTTCGGCTTGCCCTCGCACATCGATTACAACGCGGCAAGTCAAAAGGGCGCCGGTTATTACCAGCGCTGGATTCATAACGGGCGTCGTTTCAGCGCTGCAAAAGCTTTTTTAAAGCCGGCACGCGCGCGCGCGCAGGCCCGTTTAGAGGTTCGTACGCAAGCTCAAGTCACGCGTATTCTTTTTGAAGGTAAACGTGCGGTTGGTGTGCAGTACCAAACCGCACCCGGCGCGCCTGTGCAAGCCGTGCGGGCAACGCGTGAGGTGATCCTCAGCGCAGGGGCCGCGAATACGCCAAAGCTGTTGCAGCTGTCGGGTATTGGCCCTGCCGCAGTGTTGGGCGAGCTTGGTATCCCTGTGTTTCATGCACTTGAAGGTGTTGGTGAAAACTTTCACGACCATTTCATGGTGCGTTCGGTGGTGCGTGTGCAAGGTGTTGAGACTATCAACAGCACCGCGCGGGGTGTCAAATTATTAGGTGAAATTGTGAAGTGGGCCCTGGGCAAACCCAGCGTCTTGTCAATCAGCCCCTCGGTAGCATTTGGTTTTGCTGGATCGCGACCTGAGTTGACCGATCCTGATCTTCAATTGCATTTTTCGCCCGGTAGCTATGCGGCCGGTATTGCGGGGCAACTCGATCAGTTTGCTGGGATGACTTTAGGTTTTTATCAACAGCGGCCGCATAGCGTGGGCTATGTGCGTGCGCGCTCAACCAATCCGTTTGAGTTGCCAAGGATTCAGCCAAACTATCTGACTGATCCGCGCGATCAGCAGACGGCAATTGATGGCTTGCGATTGGCACGAGCGATCTTGCATAGCCCGCCCCTTGCAAAATATGGTCAGGCTGATGATTTCCCGCCTGCCACGGCACAAACCGATGCCGAGCTTTTGGCCTGCGCGCGCGAGCGTGGGGGTACGGCCTGGCACTTTATGGGTACGTGCAAAATGGGACAGGCGAGCGATCCGACCGCGGTGGTCGATTCAGAGCTGCGCGTGTTCGGGTTAGAGGGTTTGCGAGTCGTAGACGCCTCGGTGATGCCCGCGATGACGTCGGGTAACACCGGCGCGCCCACCATGATGATTGCTGAAAAAGCCGCTGACTTTATCAGGGGAAACCCGCAGCTGCCTGCTCAGCGGCTTTAAACAGCCTGTTGAAACGGTATGATGAATTACAAAGTCAAAATAAACAGACAAGAGTGAACTCAGGCGGCCGATCAGCCGCCTTAAACGCTACCTTGTCAGTGATGTATTTTGCGACGATCGAAAAAAATTAAACCGGAGACTTATATGAAGCTATTTAAACGTATCG
>CALFXX010000006.1 GCA_937952975.1 uncultured Alcaligenaceae bacterium | reverse complement strand
GTGTGCTCTTCCGATCTGTGAAACACAATTCACTCGAATACCGTGTGGAATAAACTCTATGGCCCACGACTTGGTCACGCCAATCACAGCGGCCTTTGATGCGGCATAGATCGAGAGCTCTTGCGGCCCGTCTTTACCTGCAACCGAAGCCAAAGACACAATCGATCCTGACCCTTGTTTCATCATGTGCGGCAAAACCAAGCGCGTTAAGGCAAAGATTGCCCGCACATTAATCGCAAACACGCGATCGACTTCAGCGTCAGTGGTCTCCCACATCGGTTTGATTGGCCCTAAAGTACCCGCATTGTTCACTAGATAGTCAATACGCCCATACTGCTCAACCGTTGTATCAACCAAATGTTTAAGTGCTACCGCATCAGTCACGTCAACCTCTAAAGCCAAGGCCTGACCTGCGTTAGAGGTGATCTCAGCTTGCACGCTTTGCGCCGCGGCTAAGTCACGATCGGCGATCACTACCGTAACCCCTTGTTTCGCTAACTTTAATGCGATCGCTCGCCCAATACTCGCCCCTGCTCCCGTCACAACGGCAATACGCGACTGCGTAACCTGCTCAAGGCTTGCTGTGGAATTTTGCATGTTCTATCTCTTGTTTAATTTATTGTTGATTCTCGAACAAACTTTAACAGTTTTGGTCAAATTTAAAAATCCATACTTTAACGATGCGACTTGGTATTAGCCTTAGATAGCTTTCGTAGTCAGTGTCTGAATAGGTGATGCCTTTTTATTCAAAAACAGGTGAAACATTGTGCAGCTTTACCTGCAAAAAGCTATCATGGGTACAAAGCATTCACCCTCATATGCAGCCTCACCGCATACCAACCCTTTTTACCGTCGCCCTACACGTCCCCATGAAAACCCTAGTGTCTTCCACACATGCTCTTGCAACGATCGACTCGAGTGGCATTGCAACATTAACGATCCGCGATGCCGGCACGCTCAATATATTGTCAACACCGGTCATCCGTGAGCTGACGAGTGCGCTAAACGAACTGGCTCATGTCACTGACATTCGCGTATTGATTTTCAGAGGGTCTGGCGATAAAGCCTTTGTCGCAGGGGCGAATATCAATGAGATGGCAAAGTTAAACCGAAAGACGGCGGTGGATTTTATTTCTGGGTTGCGCGACTTATGCGAAGCGACTCGCACCTTTCCAGTGCCGGTGATTGCTCGAATCCCTGGATGGTGTCTAGGCGGAGGCCTAGAGTTAGCGATGGCATGCGATATTCGCATTGCAACGCAGGGCACTCAGTTTGGAATGCCTGAGGTCAAGGTTGGGATCCCTTCTGTGATTCACGCAACACTCATGCCCCGACTCATCGGTCAAGCCCATGCCGCCTGGTTATTGCTCAGTGGAGAAAATATCGGCACCGAGCAAGCCACACAATGGGGCCTGATTAACGAAACGGTCGCTCAGGACGAGCTTGATCAACGCGTCACAACAATTGCCGCTAACTTTTCTGCCTTAGGCCCTGCCGTGCTAAGACAACAAAAAGCACTGCTCAGGCGCTGGGAACAACTGTCACTACCTGATGCAATTGCCGATAGCGTTCAAGAATTTGGAAAGGCCTTTGAAACGGGCGAGCCTCAAAAATTCATGAACGACTTTTTAGAGCATAAAAAGAAAAATAAAAAAACGTAGGGTTACGCAAGAACAACAATCCCGTCTGCTGCCCTAACCCCGTGCCCTTGGTCCAAGACAAAGAGCGGATTGATTTCGGCTTCAAGCAATCGCTCACCAAGGGTCGCCACCATCTCTGAAAATGCCACGATCGCCTTGACCAACGCCTCCACATCAGCCTTCGGTCGACCTCGATAACCATCGAGCAAGGGCCAAGTTTTTAAGGACATGACCATTTCAAGTGCTGTCTGGTCAGACAACCCCCCCTTTGAGGGCAATAAGCGAAGCGTGGTGTCTTGCAGAAGTTCGGCGGTCACA
>CALFXX010000005.1 GCA_937952975.1 uncultured Alcaligenaceae bacterium | reverse complement strand
ACGAGATAAACATCGGTGACTGGAGTTCAGACGTGTGCTCTTCCGATCTGGCTGCATTTTTTTAGATAAGCCCGGCTCGTAGGGGTGAATTGGGCTGTAGTTGATGCGTACGCCGCGCACGCCAAGTGCGTCCATCTCAGCCAACATTGAATCTGGCGCATCTTCATCGATATCAACGATGCCGCGTGATTGGGTAATGCCAACTTCGCGCATGGCGTCGAGCATGCAACTGTTGTCGCGGCCATAGGCGCTTGGTTGCACAAACACATAACGCGTGAGGCCAAGGTGTTTGGCAAGCTGCAGATATTCAGATAACGGCGCTAACGGCGGCGCATAGCGTAGCTGATCAGAGCCATACGGATATTTATCGGCCGGGCCGAACACATGAAAGTGTGCGTCGCAAGCGTTAGCTGGGGCAGTAAAGGCAACTTTTTCGTTTAAATCAAAGGACACGAGAGGGGCTCCGGCGAGACGCGAAAGGATGAGGGCTTAATTTTACTTCTTCATTCCACCGATTAGTTCTCTGAGCGCCGTGGCATCTTTGCTAGCCGCAGCAGCGAGGTAGGCCGTATCGTTGCCAGCAATCAAAAACTTCGCGCCCAGTTCAATCAGCTGCGTTTGCAATTCAGTGTCGCCACGAATGCCGCCGATACCCATCGCGATGTTGTGATTTTTACAAGCCTTGGCAACTGTTTGGTAAGCCTCAAGAAGTTTGGGATGACGCAACTGGCCAGGGATACCCATTTCAGTGCACAGATCGTTTGAGCCGATCAACAGCATATCAACACCTGGGATCGCAGCAATCGCCTCGGCGTTCGCAATGCCTTCAGGGGTTTCAAGCATGATGATGACCATCGTGTCGGCGTTACCTGACTCGTTGACTTTGGCGAGTGGCATTGCTTTGTAAGCGGTGGCAGGGCCTGCGCCCATGACTGAACGATGTCCAAGCGGTGGGTATTTGGCGTACGACACGATGTTGCGTGCTTGCTCTGGGGTATTGACGTGCGGCAGAATCACACCTTGCGCGCCACCATCAAGCGTGCGTGAGATGTCTTGCCCAAGATGGCCGGGTACGCGCACTAGCGCGGTGACGCCGTAGGCGATTGCGGTGATGCAAATCGCCGAGGTCGTATCAAAGCCGATTGGGCTGTGTTCCATATCGACATACAAGCAATCAAAACCGGCTGCCCCCACCAAGGGGCCAATGTCAACCGTGCGCGATTGACGCAAGCCGATGCATAACGAGAGCTCGCCAGCGGCGAGGCGTGCTTTGAGTTTGTTTTCCATTTTCGATGACCTTTTACAAAATTAATTTAAGGTGAGTAATCACCCATGAGCTTGGCTATCAGCTAAAAAGCTGACGACTGTTGAATGGTCTACAACGTTATCGTAATTTAGACCCAGTGACTGTTGCGATACGGCTAGTGAGCAAGCCTCGTCGAGTTACCCTCATTCAGGTTTGATCTTCGCCCGCGTGATCACTTCGGACCACAAAGCCGTTTCGCTATGCACCATTTTGGTAAACGTTGCAGGAGAGGTAGCGATTGCTCGTACCCCTGTTGCTGCAAAAACATCGATCACCTTTTGAGTGGCGACAGCTTTGACGATCTCTTTTTGCATGCGATCAATGATCGCAGGCGGGGTGCCTACTGGGGCCATGACGCCAAACCAGTACATCATTTTGTAGTTTGAGAAACCGGCCTCTGTAAAGGTCGGAACGTCGGGGATGTTTGGATGACGCTTTTCGCTGCTCACGGCTAAGCCAAGCAGACGATTATCCTTAAGGTAAGCGCTTGCCGTGCCGACGCTGCTGATGGCGATATCAACCCGATCCGCCGCGACTTCCATCAAAGCAGGTGCGATACCCTTGAAAGGCACGTGTACCAGCTCAAGCTTGTTTTGTAACAAAAAGGCTTCCATTGCGAGTTGGGCCGACGAGCCTTGTCCGCCTGAACCAAAGGTGAGTTTGCCAGGCTGGCTGCGAGCCAGCTCGACGACCTCTTTTAGGGTTTTAGCCGGTAGACCAGGGCGAGCCACTAGTACTGCGGGGGCATCGGCCAGCAAAGACACTTGCATGATGTCTTTAGGCGAATAAGGCATTTTTTCGTACAACGCCGCTGAGACGGCAAACGAATTGTCGGTGACTAAAAACGTGTAGCCGTCGGGCGCGGCCTTGGCAACTAAATCGGTGCCCAGCGTACTGCCGGCGCCACCTTTGGTTTCAACGATGATGGGTTGCCCCAGTTTGATCGAAAGTTCAGCCCCAACCGTGCGTGCGGCAATGTCTGTGAACGATCCGGCGCCAAATGGCACAACAATACGGATTGGCTTGCTCGGCCACGCTTGGGTGGCTGGGCTTGAGGCGACTGCAGCGTTTGACAGTCCGGCGGGGGCGATGGTTTGACCAAGGGAGAGGTGAGGCGCCAGCAGAAGGGCGCCCACCGTCAGCAGCACCTTGGTAAAAAAGGTGTAATTCATGGGGTTGTCCCGTGTTTTTTGTAGTTCTGATACTCTGCGATTTTGGGCGTTTGGTGCTGCTTTGTCTATTCATGTGAACCCTAATAAAAGGGTCGTCTTAGCCTTAATTGCGGGCCTTGTATTGCTAGGCCTTATCTTGCGTCTGTATGGCCTCGAGCAAAAAATCGTCTGGCACGATGAGGTGGCGACCCGCGTTCTGGCCGCCGGCTCAACCATGGCGGCGCAGATGCAGGGCCTGTATCACGCGCAGGTCATGACGGTGGATCAAGTACTTCAGTATCAGCAAGTGCAGCCGGGCACCTCGGTGCTGGCGCTGATTACGGATTTGGCGCGACATGATCCACAGCATCCGCCCTTGTATTACGTGTTGGCTAAAGTGTGGGTCGACCTTTTTGGGGATTCAGTCTACGCCTTGCGCACGCTCTCGGTGTTGTTCAGCGGATTGGCACTGTTGGCGATGTACTGGTTCGTGGGTGAATTAGCAGCAAGTCGCCGCGCCGCACTGCTGGCGATGTTGTTGATGTGTGTATCCCCGCTGTTTATTTTGTATGGCCAAGAGGCGCGCGAATACGCCTTATGGACACTGACCTTATTGCTGTCGAGCGCAGCGCTGTTGCGTGCCCTGCGGCTCAGTCGGACGGCACCAATTCTTTTTGATCAACAAAAACAGGGCCTGGCTGCCTCGCTAAAGGATCAGATTGGCGAAAGTGTCAGATCTGGAAGAGTGCGAGCTTTGTCAGACGTGCAACGGGCCTGGTTGCTCTACGGTTGCTCTTTGTTAGTGGCCGTTTATACCTCGCTATCCACCTTGTCACTCATACTGGTTCAGATTTTGTATGTTGCTTGCGTGACACGTTTGCAATGGTCGCGAGCGTTAGGTGGCTTTGTTATCAGCCTGAGTGCAGTGGGCTTGCTATTTTTACCGTGGGCCCTAAATTTGCTGCGAAACTTTGAAGCCTTTAGTGCCTCGATGGCATGGTCTTCAGCGATTGTGATCCCTCGTACTGCAGTGCTTAGAATATTGTCGTTGAACGTCACGCGTAACGTGTTTGATTTTTGGCCAGACGTTGTGCAAGACCAGTGGTTGCCGATCACCGCCTCTGTCGTGTGTGTCGCGTTGATTGTGGTCGCGTGTGTGTGGGTGTTTAAACACACACGGCGAGAAACGCGCCTCTACCTTTCATTGTTGCTCTTGTTGCCGACAGCAATGTTACTCGTGCCAGATTTGTTATTTGGGGGGATTCGTTCGTCGAATGCTCGCTATTTGATGCCGGTTTGGTTGGGCGTGATTGCGGTGATGGCGATTGCGCTTGATCAGACTTTGGCGCGTATCAGCCAGGCGATGGCAGAGGATCGCACGAGTGGTTTTTCGCTCGTTATCTGGAGCCGTCAAGGTGGGGTGAGAGTCTTACTTTGGTCGGCTGTGTTGTGCTTGATGGCGTTGTCCTTGGCTACAAATATTTTGCATGCGCGGCAACAAGCACCTTGGACTAAATCGCTGAGTATCAGTCTGCCTGATGTGGCTAAGATCATCAATCAATCCGCCAGCCCATTGATTGTCGGTAATCAAGAGCGGCATCACCCGGGCAACCTTTTTGCGTTGGCGAATTTATTAAAACCCGAGACGAAGATGCAACTCGTGCCGATCGCCTTGGAGTCGAGCTGGAAGTTACCGGCGCACAAAGGTGACGTGTATTTGTATAGTCCGACTGATCAGTTTCGCCAGGCCTTAGAAAAAAATAATCAGGTGAAGACTAGGCTTGTTGCGGAGGACTTGTTCTTACAATTGTGGAAAGTAGAAAATTAGTTATCGCTGCAGCCAAGGCGCAGTTTTTCGCCAGTCAGCCGTACCACCCCACCACTTCAACGAACTGACAAAATCCATCAGACGCTTTTGCGGTGGTGGCACCCACTGCGAAATCGTCACAGACTTCAATTCAGAGCCCATCGAGTCTCGAGTGGGTGAAAATTTACCTGCAAGCTCTTCACTGCAGATCGGCCAAGTGTTGACGTGAAAGCGCATGGGTAATTGTGGGATCGGAGTGGGGAGCTCTGCTCGGCGCACGTGAATCAGTTTGTCGTCGACAAACCAACGAATCTCATCGGGCTCCCACTCAATAGCGTACCGATGAAATTCGAGTGAAGCATCAAAGCCAAGGTCAATCACAACCGGGGTGCCACGCAAACCGTAGTTATACAAATCGCCGTCTTGCCCGGGGTTATAAAAAACATTGAGTAGTATTTTAGACGTGTCGTTGCCTAAAAACTCGGCATCAATCTCTTGCCACGGATCAAAGCGATACAGAAAAAAACTTGAAATGACGCCGGGTTCTTTGGCCGGCTTAAACACGGTCTCGAAGCGCCCAAATTTAAATTTGGCTTCAGCGGTGTCTTTGGTGGTGAGGTCTGCTGCGGTGAAAGCACGGTCTTGTGCAGCCTCGCGTGTCACGTTGAGCTTTACGCCACCTTCAGGCGTTTGCACAATGTTGTTCGGTGAAAACACGGCTTGGTTACAAAAGAACGTGGTGTCCATCCGATCCCAGTAGGTTGAATCAATGGTCTTAAAAGCGTCAGTGCGCAGCGCTTTAAAGTTGCCTGAGCGGCTACCTGCGGTGGGTGCGGCGTTAGGTGTGTTCGTGCAATAACTCGATACTTTTTTGAAGGGTACGATCCAGGGATCCGTGTCAAATTGTTGTGCCGTGCAGGCGACCGGTGCTGCGGGGATTGAGCTACTGGGGCGATACAACACCCCGACAGCGAAGATCACTAAAGCGAGGACAATCGCGGGCCGAAGCATGGTGGGAATCCCAGAGAATAGAGTGGTGGCGGGAGAAGTCATTCCAGCGAGGGTTGCAGTGCGATGTGCAGCAAGGGGTTTGCCAAGCTGTGTGTCGAGAGGTATCGCGAGACCTCCGGTAAGGGAAGCAGCCTGGGGCGCTGCATGTGGATGTGTACGAGAAACTGCACGCCAGCGATTTTGTCCTGTGAGGCAATCTGAAAGCCCGAGCAAAATCCCTGCGATATCTAAGTAAAAAGCTACTGGGTAGGTGATTACGCTTTTAATGACGGTGCGTGCAGTCGCTTGGCCAAAGCCCACTAAGCCAGCTAATAAAACAATGATGGGCGCGCACAAACCAGCGAGCCCGATGACTTGCACCACGCTATGAATCGGTAAGGCTGCGCGCGACAGGTCGCCAACGAGGGCGGCATGTAACACGTTCATCAAGACGATCAACGCCGGTGCAAACCAGGCCCAAAGCAACAAAATTTCAAGCACTCGCCCGGCGATCTGTGTGGTGCGTTGAGTGTGCGCGATACCAAGTGCAATCAGCAAGCTTGCGACTAAGGCTGTGGCTTGTGAAAGCCACGACAGCTCGGTAAAGAAGTACACGCCAATCAGTGCATGTAAAAAAAATACGCCCAAGACAATCAGATAATGTGTGCCGTGAAACAAAAACTGGAGTTGATCGCGCGTTCGCACGGGTGCATGGCACAGCAGCAGCAGGTGTTTGAAAAAAGCGGTCGTGTGGCCACTGGCCCAACGTCTGCGTCGCGCAAAGAAACTGTACAAATCAGGTGAAGTCTCTTCATGCGAGCCGCTGTAGGGGTTGGATACTACCTTGAGCCCGCGCATAAACAAGCTGTAGCTCAAATCGATGTCTTCAGTGATGCAATGGGTCAGTGGCAAGGACTTCAATAAGTCGGTGCGCATGACAGCCGTGGTGCCGGTAAAAAAGACCGTCAGACCAAGCCGTGTAAATGCGGCATTAAAGAGTTCGCAGCCAACATGTTGGTGCAACGAGTCCCAAAAGCTGAAAAAGCCTGTGCTCTGCAATGGTTGTCGACGGCCCTGAATCAAAGCCGCTGGCTGCTCGTTTAACAAAATCAAAGAGGTGCGCAGCCAATCCTTTTGCGCCGCGTGGTCACAATCAAGTATCGCGACATAGGGTGTACCGAGCTGTGCCACCAGCCAATTGATCTTCTCGCTTTTAGGGTCAACGCCAGCAAGCGCTAAATAAAGTGTTTTATTACCGCGCGTGGTGAGTTTGCGAATGTAAGGGGCTTCGACGAGCGTTTGAGTTGAGGCGATCACTTCAAGCTGTTCGACCGTAGCGCCCTCTTGTTGTTGCAAGAAGGCAAGTGAAGTGTCGCTACCATCTTTTACAAGCAGGTAAATATCGGCTGGGCCTTCGTGATCTTGCGCAAAGAGCGACTCAAGCGCGGCGATGGCCAGCGCACCCTCATTGCGTGCGGGCACCAGCACAGAGATCGCGTCTTGCCCGCCAGTAGTAAAGTCGCGCTTGCTGACTTGACGGGTCAAGAACACGAGGCCACAAAAATAATGCCCGAGGGCGTAGGCCGCGAGCAATAGGGCGAAGAAGGTACAAAAGGCTAAAAGAGTGGTCACGCAAGAAATGTCTGAGACGACGCTTGGGTAAGCGCCAACAGCAAGGGTTATACAACATTCCTTGTCAAAATCACTATGAATGACCTTATTTTTTGACGGGTTGCAGCGGGGCGGGGGTACCGTCAGGCAGCGGGATCTTTGCGGTGTTCAAGATCATGGCGATCATGCTGTAGTAACCAGTCAGCGCCAGAGCATCCAATACGCCGGCACGGCCAAAGAATTTAGCCGCTTGTTCAAAGATGGCATCGCTCGGCGCGCCATTCGCAAGCGACTCTTTCGCCAGCAAATGTAGGGTGTTTTCTTCAGCGGTCATGTTGGTGGGAGTTTGCCCGAGCGCGAGCTCCTTGATGATGCCATCGGCCAGGTCGGTCGTTGTGCGCGCAATACGCTCGTGCGCAAACCATTCGTACTGGCAACTCCAGTGACGGGCAACCGTCAGCACAATCAGTTCAACTTGCGCCGCGCTCAGCGTGTTGCCATAGCGCAGGTGTTCGCCCAAGCGCTGAACGCAGTCGGCGAGCTCAGGGTTATGAATTAAGGCCAAAAAGGGGCCGCGAATGCTGCCGCGTGGTCCGCCAGCGATGGCTGCAGACACCTCTTTTTGGCGAGGGCTCATTTCTTCAGGGGTTAAAACCGGAAAGCGGGCAGGTTGAGCTTGGCTCATAGATGTCTCCAAAATAGAATCTTGTTTGATGCCAACGTAATGCGGGGCAGGCTTTGTGTCAAGGGATCAGGAGGCTGTGGCCAAACTAGCTGAAATAAGGCCGACAGTAGATTAAAGTAGCAATAACGTGATGTCGCGTCGTCTGAAAGAGGTGAGGCTTGACGCCCAGATCGATCAAAACAATAAAACTTTGCAACACCGAGACAGCCATGACCCCGTACGCGAGTTTGTTTTCACCCCTTGAATTAGCTGGCAAACGCTTGCGAAATCGCATTGTGCATCCGTCGATGACTACTGTGACTGGTGCCGATGGACGCGCCACGGATCGACTGATTCAGTATCACTTAAATCGAGCCCGTGGTGGTGCGGCCATGTTGGTGACGGAGCCCCTAGCGGTTGCACCGCATCAAAAGGTGGCTTCGCGGGTACGTGCCTGGAATGCGCATGCCGAAGAGAGCTTGACGCGTTGGGCGACAGCCGTTGAAGCTGAAGATTGCAGGCTGATCGCTCAAATACAAGACGCTGGCCGCGGGCGCCATGCCCCCGGTAGAAATTACGAGGCGATTGGCGCTTCGCCTTTACCGGATGACATTAGCTGGACCATGCCGCATGTCTTGTCTGCCGACGAAATCTCAACTTTGCTGGGTCATTTTGTTGAGTCAGCCGCGCGCGTGAAGCGTTGCGGTTTTAGTGGCGTTGAGTTTTCGGCTGGCCACGGGCACTTGTTTCATCAGTTCATGTCAGCTTATTCAAATACGCGCACCGATGCCTATGGTGGCAGTTTTGAAAACCGTATGCGTTTGGTGCTTGAAATGATTAAGCTCGTGCGCGAGCGCTGCGGCACAGATTTTATTTTAGGGATCAAGCTGCCAAGTAACGATGGTATTGAGGGCAGTATTGATCACGCGGCGGCCGCACAGATTGCGACCTGTGTGACGCAAACAGGCTTAATCGATTACGTTTGCTTTGCGCAAGGCGCGCATGCCAGAACGCTTGAGCTGCATATCCCCGATGCCAATAAAGAGCGTAATCCTTATGCCTCGACACTGAAGGCTTTAAAGGCGTCGGTCGGTAAGGTACCGGTGATGGCACTGGGTCGTATTAATGACCCCGCGCAAGCAGATGCCATCATTGAACAGGGCGAGGCTGAGTTGGTGGGGATTGGACGAGCGCTGATCACGGATGCGGCCTGGTCGCGCAAAGCGCAATTGGGGCAAGCCTCGAGGATTCGTTATTGCGTGGGTGGCAACACCTGTTGGAAAACAATCGTTGGTCACGCACCCATCGCTTGCGACAATAATCCGCGGGTAGCGATGCCCGATGAATTAGATGAGGTGTTTACGCCTGCCGCCATTAAAAAACGCGTGGTCGTGGTGGGTAGCGGTGTCGCTGGGCTTGAAGCGGCCTGGATCGCAGCCGCACGCGGGCATCAGGTAACCTTGCTAACGCGTGCGTCTGAGGTGGGCGGCAAAGTGCGTCAGCTTGTATCGTTGCCTGGTGGCGAAGATTTAAGCAGCATCTATGACTACCAGTATGTTGAAGGGATGCGTGTAGGCGTTGAATATCAGTTGAATCAAGACGCAACGCTTGAGACGATTCTGCAGCATAAGCCCGAGGCCGTGGTGCTTGCTACGGGCTCAACCATGATTTGGCCACGCATGTTGCCAGAGGCCTTGCGTCAAGAAGGTTGGATCCCTGATTTACGTCGCGCCATGAGCGAACTTGACGGTGTGACACAACGGCAATCCGGGACCGCAGTGATTTTGGATATGGATCACACCGAGGGCACCTATGCTGCAGCCGAACGCCTACACACCTTGTTTGATCGTGTTGTGGTGATGACTCCGCGCGCAACGATTGCCGACGAGGTCGCGCTTGTGACGCGCCAAGGGATCTATCGAAGGTTTCACGAAAAAGACATCGAGGTGCTCTATGCGGTCGAACCGCGCTGGACTGACACCTTTGAAAATGAAGCGACACTGCAATACGTGAGTATTTATGGTGGTGCGTTACGCGGGATTGAAAACGTCGCCTTCTTTGCCTACTCAACACCCAGACAACCGAACGATGAGTTGGCGTTGCCGCTCAAAGCGGCAGGCATAGAGGTACATTTAATTGGTGACTGTCGTGCAGCGAGAAATATTCTTGCCGCTACGACTGAGGGTGATGCAATCGGCCGCGCTCTTTAAGAGATCGAGCGCGGCTTAGCTTGTTGCTGAAGCGTGGTCGGCTCAGCTGCCTGACTTAAAGCGCGTCGCTAAGTCGCTGAGTCGCTCGGGCGACAATCAGCCGTCACGCCGTCACAGGCGGGCGCACGGTAATCGAGTGCGCGGGCCGATCGGCCGCATACTGCGTCGGACGCCAGTGCAGGGTACGTAACTCACCAAACTCGTGCGGCAAACGCTCCCAATGATCGCCGCCATCTGTGCTGCGAAAAAGTTGCCCCAAGTTCGTATAGGTAAACAATAGTTGGGGATCATGCGGATGCGTGGCCACAGCCCACGGGGTGCTATTCAAGTTGCCAGGCAACGTAAGCTTATGCCACGTATAACCATAATCCTGACTGCGCCACAACTGGCCCGTGCTGCCGGGTGGCCCATTACCATTCGTTAAAAATATGACTGAATCGTTACCCTGCTGTACCGTGATCCCGCGGGTGTATTGCCAAGGCGAATCCAACAAAACAAATACCCAAGTTTCTCCATGATCAACACTACGATGCAAGCCGCGATTGGTGGTGGCATAAAGAATCTTTTGCCCAGAGGCATCGTGAATAATGGCGATACCATGCATGTCGCAAGACACCAGTCCCTCAGTTTTAAGCTGCCACGTGTTGCCACGATCAAGGCTGCGATAGACGCCACCAATTTCAACGACGGCCCAGATGGTGTTGTTCTCAAGAGGATCAAACAATATCTGTGTGACCCGCGTAGGCCCCATATTGATCTCTGAAAATTTTTGAATGCCGGGCGTGGGTAACTCGCTCCAGGTCAGCCCCGCATCGGTCGAGCGATAGAACGCTGCAGGGCGAGTGCCGGCATACAGCACGCGTGCATCAGCCGGATCTTGCGCCAAGGCCCAAATGTCAGTCATCGGTGAGGCGAGCGCAGTCCAGCGAGTGGTGCGTTCGTCCCAGCGAAACAAACCCATATCTGTGCCCGCATAAAGCAGATTTGGCTCTGCAGGGTGCGAGCTATAAGACCAGACCCGCGCCTCAAGATACATGCCCGAATGACTGTTTGGGTGTATCCAGGTTTGTCCAAGGTCATTGCTAAACCAAGCCGAGTGTCCGGCAGTGCCTGCATAGACTTCAATCTGATTGGTCATGATGTCTCGCCTGTTTTGCACCTTGCAATTAACGCCCCATAAACACTGGCGTACGCTTTTCTAAGAATGCCCGTTGCGCTTCTTTGGCATCTTCGGTTTTTGCGATCGCTGCAGTCATATCCTGCTCATAGCGGTAACCATCACGCAAGCTCATGTCTTCGATCGCATTCAGCGTTTGCTTGGCGAGGCCCACTGACAGAGGGCTCTTGTTGGCAATGTTATTTGCCAATTCAAGCGCTGCAGGCATCAAACCCTCTGGGGTCGTCACTTGCAACACAACGCCTAAGCGATAGAGCTCGTCAGCTTGCACGCGATACCCTGTAAACATCATGCGTCGCAGCATGCTGTGCGGAAACAATCTGGCTGCGTGGCTGCCACCGCCCAACAGGCCAACGTCTATCTCAGGCAGCGCCAGGCAGCCTTTTTCAGACGTAATCAACATGTCTGCTGAGGCGGCAATGGCTAACCCTGCGCCCAATGCGGGACCGTTTAGGGCAACAATGACAGGCTTGGTGCATTCGCGAATCGCATGAAAACATTCGCGTGTGCGACGCGAGTGGGCGGGCAGATCGCCAGGCCCTTTGATGACTGAAGCTCGACCTTTTAAGTCTGCGCCTGCACAGAATATTTTGCCTGCGCCTGTGAGCACAACGGCGCGCACTTCAGGGATTTCAGAAATGTAGTCAAGTGCAGCGGTGATCTCGTCGCTGAGCGTACGTGACAGCGCATTGACCGGCGCATTATTCATACTGAGTACGGCCACATGGCCGATGACTTCGTATTGGAGTTGGGTAAAGTCTGGCATATAGGTGATGTCCCTGAGTGTGATTATTCTGTGCTTAAACACCATTAGAATACAGAAAATGCAACGACATTGATGCGTGCGAACCCTCAGGCAAGGATTGCGCTGCGACCGTTAAAAAATATAGGGACAAAAAATATGCTGAAGGCCTTAAGTTTGGTCGTGCTGGCGACCTTGGCAACCTCTGCCGTGCACGCACAGGCGCCAGCCTACCCAACAAAACCGATCCGCTTGATCGTGCCGTTTGCGCCGGGCGGTGCTGCCGATCAAACCGCGCGTTTAATCAGTGACCCCATGAGCAAAGAGCTGGGTCAGCCGATCATTGTTGAAAACAAGCCCGGTGGCGGGGCTACGGTGGGTGCTGCGCTGGTTGTGAATGCAGCCCCCGATGGCTACACCGTGCTGTACACCACGCCAGGCCCGCAAATTATTAATCCCTATTTGATGGGTAAGCTGCCCTACAACCCCGACAAAGATTTAATCCCTGTGTCGCGTGTTGCCTGGTTTCCGAATGTGCTGGTGGTCGCACCCAAATTGCCCGTCAATTCTGTACAAGAACTGATCGAGTACGCGCGCAAAAATCCCGGCAAAACGAACTTTGGCAGTTCGGGCATCGGCGCTAGCACCCACTTGTCAGGCGAATTGTTCAAGTCGATGGCAGGTGTTGAGATTACGCACGTGCCTTACAAGGGCTCGGGTCAAGTGATTCAGGATCTGCTAGGTGGCAATGTGCAGATGGCTATTGATAGTCTGTCGGTGTACATCGCGCAGATTCGCTCTGGCAACCTGCGCGCCTTAGGGGTCGCAAGCCCTGAGCGCTCACCGTTGCTGCCGGAGGTGCCGGCGATCGCTGAGCAACTCAAGGGCTACGAGGCCGTTGCCGTGAATTATCTTTCTGTGCCAGCAGGTACTCCGCGGGCTGTGGTTGACCGGTTGAATGCGGCCTTGCGTGTGGTCATCAATGAGCCCTCGATGAAAGAGCGCATGATCAACGGCGGCATGATCCCGAAAACCAGCACTCCTGAAGAGATGGCAGCCGAGATCGAAGTTGAGCGCACCAAGTGGAAAAAAGTGATCGCTGAATCGGGTGCAAAAGCAGAGTAGCTGCAGCAAAGCTCGGGGGTCACTCGCAACGCTGACAGAGTGTGCGAACCTCGGTTTCAGACCTTAGCGCTGACAAGGCCGCCCAAAGCGCGTTACCAAGCGGCGGCGCTGGGGCGTTGTCTAACGACTTAACATTCAGGCGTAAAAGCAATATAGGTGCCAAAAAGACCAGAACTAGGCCTGTTTTGGCCTAAAACCGTCCAAATCCAAGAGTTTTCATTTTCTTGTAAGATGTCCAACATCGAAAATAAAAATACTTGGATTCTGGAAAACCCTGCGTACCAGTCTCTGAGTCAAGCTTAATTCGGAGACCTTGCATGCCTAAGTTACCTCTCAGCCGGTTCACAGTGCTGGATTTGACGCGCGTTCGTTCTGGCCCAGCGGCCGTCAGACAATTTGCAGATTGGGGCGCCAACGTCATCAAAATCGAAGAGCCAGGTGATCAGCCTGACGATCGCCCAGGTGGTTCATCGCAATTTGCGGATTATCAAAATACCCATCGCAACAAACGCAGCGTCACGCTGAACCTAAAGCACCCGAAAGGTAAGGCGCTGTTCATGAAGATGGTTGAACAAGCCGACGTGGTGATTGAAAACTATCGCCCCAACGTGAAGTTCAAGCTTGGCATTGATTATGAATCACTGCGTAAAGTGAACAAGCGAATTATTTTGGCCAGCGTGTCGGGCTTTGGGCAAGATGGCCCGTATGTCGACCGACCCGGCTTAGATCAGATCGCACAAGGTTTAGGCGGCATCATGTCGGTGACGGGTGAACCCGGCCGCGGCCCGATGCGCGCGGGTATACCCGTGGCAGATTTAAGTTCTGGACTGTTCTGTGCGATTGGCACGCTAGTGGCCTTGCTTGAGCGTGAAGAGTCGGGTGAAGGTCAGTGGGTGCAGTCCTCTCTGCTGCAGTCGCAGGTGTGGATGATGGATTTTCAGATCATGCGCTGGCTGATGAATAAAGAAATTCCTGGGCAAACGGGTAACGATCATCCGACCACCGCGGCAACTGGTGTATATCCGACAGCAGACGGTTACATCAACCTGGCTGCGATGGGCACTGAGATGTTTATCAAGCTTGTGACGGCTATTGGTTTGCCAGAACTTGCCGAAGACCCACGCTTTAAATTACTCAAGACTCGTGGTCAAAACAGACCCGCTTTGAACGCCGCGATCGCTGCGCGCACAAAGCAAGAGCCGACCGCGCACTGGATTGAGCTGCTGAATAAAGCGGGTGTGCCCTGTGGTTCGATCAAAAACGTGAAAGAAACGATGGAAGATCCGCAGATTGTGCACTTAGGGATGGCGAAAAAGTTACAGCACCCAAGCTTGGGCGAAATCAGCGTGGTGAATCACCCGGTGATTATGAGCCGCTCAAAGCGCGAGGTGTTTACCGCGGCCCCCGATCGCGGTGAGCACAACAAAGAGGTCTACGCAGAATTTGGCATTGGCGCGCAAGAGGTTGATGCGTTGCTTAAAGACGGCGCAATCTAAGAGTGAGTCTTTTGATGGAGAGTAATGGTGAGTAAACCCTCTGTGACTGCAACGGTTTATACCGCGCGCAGACAAGCGTTTGTTGGGCGTGGTGCGGCTGCGTCTAAACCGTTAATGTCTAGCGGCCCGGCTAAAGCGATGACGGCCTTTGATAACTTGGGTCGTCCTGAAAATCTGCCAGATGAAATCGCACAGCAATTGCGCACACGCATCTTGAATGAAAGCTTGGCGCCGGGACAGCGTTTGCCGACCGAGCAAGAACTCGGTGCACAGTTTGGTGTGAGCCGTAACGTTGTCCGTGAGGCGATTGCCCGGTTGAAGTTAACCGGCCTGGTTGAGACCCGTCATGGTGTTGGCACCTTTGTGTGCGCCGATTTGGCGATGCGCCCCTTTGAAGTCTCGCATGATGATCTGATGGATTTAGCGCAATTGATTCATGTGCATCAGTTGCGAGTCGAAATTGAATCGGGTGCTGCAGCGCTTGCCGCCACGCATCGTACCAAGGCGCAACTCGACACCTTGCAACAAACCTTAAAGCGTGTCGAGCAAGCCTCGGCCGATTGGCAGGTGGCTGCTCACACGGCGGTCGATTTTCACTTAGCAGTCGCGCATGCCGCGAACAATCCATACTTTGTGCGAATCATGGGACACTTGAGTCACGTGATCCACAATGCTGTACGTACCTTTCGTTTTAGAAATACCGGCACACCGCGGATTGATGAAATCGGCAATGAGCATGTACTCATTGTTGACGCCATCGCCCGTCAGGATTCGGCCGCAGCACGTCACGCCATGAGAACCCATTTAGATAACGCCATGGCACGTTATCGCAAATTACTAGGAGACCTTTGAAATGAGCATCACAAGATTATTGCAAGGCGAAATTACCGATAGCTTGATCGTTGAAAAACGTGGCGCGGCAGGCTGGATTACGTTTAACGACCCAGGTCGTCACAATGCGATGTCGTATGACATGTGGGTGGCTGTGCCTAAAGCGATTAAGCTGTTTGAAGCGGACGACGAGATTCGTGCCATTGTGTTGACCGGTGCGGGGGGTAAAGCGTTTGTGAGCGGTGCCAATATTTCTCAGTTTGAAAAATTGCGTACCGGTGCAGATGCAGTTGCTGAGTATGAGCGTGTGGGCGAAGAAGCTCAGGGCGCGCTGTACAACACCTTTAAGCCTGTGATCGCACGCATTGATGGCTATTGCATCGGTGGCGGGTTGAATATTTCGTTGTGCTGCGATATTCGTATCGCCTCTGACGCAAGCTCGTTTGCGATCCCCGCAGGGCGTTTAGGCCTTGGCTACCGCTTAACTGCGATTCGTAATTTGGTTTCAACCGTTGGCGCACCACAAGCGTTAGACATCATGTTGTCGGCTTCACGTTTTACTGCACAAGAAGCCTTGATCAAAGGTTTGGTTCAGTACGTAGTGCCAGCAGCCGAGTTAGATAAAACCGTTGACGCGTATTTGGCAAAAGTGACTGCCAATGCCCCCATCACCTTACGTGCCGCTAAAAAAGCTGTGCGCGAATTTCAACGCGTCGCACCACACATTGATGCAGAGGGTATTCAAAAAATGGTGTTGACGTGCTTCGCAAGTGAAGACTACCAAGAAGGCAAACGCGCCTTTGCTGAAAAACGTGCGCCAGTCTTTAAAGGTAAGTAAGCCATGAGCAAAGTGGTGTCGACGCGCCTGTTCGCGCGTCTATGGTTTGCGCTAGTTTTTACTTTGTTTGTCGCACTATCAACGAACCTGCAAGCGCAGACCTTTCCGACGCAACCCCTTCGCATTGTGATTGGTTATGCCGCAGGGGGCACCACTGACATCCTGGCGCGATCGCTGGCTGAGCAATTGTCAAAAATTCTTGGTCAGTCAGTGATCGTTGAAAATAAAGCAGGTGCTGCGGGTAATCTTGCAGCCGCTTATGTGGCACAGGCTAAGCCCGATGGTCACGTGTTGTTCATGGCAACCTTGGCCAGTCACGGTATTAATCCAGCGCTGTACAAAACGGGCTTAGGTTACGACCCCGTTAAGAGTTTCGAGCCGGTTTCGATGGTGGCTGCGATCCCGATGTTATTAGTGGTGAATCCTAAGCTGCCGATTCAATCCGTCCCAGACTTGATCGCGTATGCAAAAAAACATCCGGGTGAATTGAATTACGCTTCAAGCGGTAATGGCTCGCCCGTGCATTTGGCGGGTGCGATTTTTGCTGATGCGGCCAAGATTGATGTTGCACACATTCCGTATCGAGGTGGCGCTATTGCCAACACTTCAGTGATGAGCGGCGATACGCAATACACGTTTGCCAGCATGCCAGCGGCGTTGCCTCAAGTGCAGGCCGGTAAGCTGCGAGCCTTGGCTGTCACAACGAAAGCGCGTTCGCCTCAGTTGCCAGCGATCCCTTCGGTTGAAGAGGCCGGAAACTTGCCCGGCTATGACATCAACACGTGGGACGCCTTGTTGGCACCCAAGGGCACTTCGCCCGACGTCATTGCAACATTAAATGCAGCGGTCAGGCAGGCTTTGCAGTCGCCTGAATTGGCAAAACGCTTTGAGGGTGAGGGTGCAGTGCCTGATACCAGCACTCCGCAGGCCTTAGCGGCCTATATCGATGCCGAATTATTAAAGTGGGCTGCGGTGGTTGCGCGCACGCCGATCAAGGTCGATTGATGACTGTTGAATTGTGGCATCAGTTGTTTCCGTCGATCGCTGTATTTATATGGTTGAGTGTGGCGGTGTTGATCGCCGGTACGGTACGCTCGTTTACGGGCTTTGGCGGCGGCCTGGTTTTAGCACCTCTGTTTAGTTTGTTTATGGCTCCCGCCGATATGGTGGTGGTTGTGTTGTTGCTGAATTTTGTGATTTCGCTGCAGACTTTGCCGCAAACGTGGCACACCACCAATTGGAAGATGGTGTGGTCAGTCTCGATCCCTGCGCTGGTGGGCGTGCCGCTCGGGGTGTGGTTAATCGAATGGCTGGATCCTGTTGTCACGCGCCGTTTTATTGGTGTGATCGTGGCGGGTTTGGCGGCCATCATGTTGATTGGCTGGCAGTACAACGGTGCGCGCGGCAAGTTTCAAGATTGGTTTGTGGGCTTGACCAGTGGCGCGCTGACGGCAATGGCTGGTGTGGGCGGCCCACCGCTTGTTTTGTATTTTTTATCAGACAAGACGATTACCCCTGTTGTACTGCGATCGTTTTTTATGATGTTTTTTGCTTTTATTCAGCTCAGCACGATGGCAGCGTTTTTATATAAAGACCTGATCACCACCAAACAAATTCTGTACTCGGCTTCGTTCATGCCGGTATATTTTTTGTCGGCAGTGATCGGAAGCTATCTGTTTCGGCGCGCACTCAATCGCGCGGGTTTGATTAAACGTTTGTCGTTGTGGTTTTTGTTGATCGTCGGTTCGTTCACGATTGTGATTTGACGAGGTGACGCTTGCTTGAGCAAGTGTTTCGCCTGACCACCGGAGAGGCTTTGAAACACTCAATTTTGCTGTTTGGCGCCAATGGACAGGTCGGCCATGCGTTACAAACCTCGCTCAGTCGCTTGGGTGAGGTGATCGCGTGCACGCGTGAGCAGATCGATTTTAGTCAGTCGCCCGAAGCCCTTGCTAAAGCGCTTGATGCGTTGACCCAGCGCTACAAGCCTAAGATGATCGTGAATGCGATGGCGTATACGGCGGTCGATCGCGCACAAACAGAGTCTGACCTTGCTCAGCGTATCAATGCAACGGCTCCTGGTTTGATCGCGCAAGCAGCACACGAGGCGGGCGCGTGCGTGGTGCATTTTTCAACTGACTATGTGTTTAAGGGCGACAAGCTCGAGCCTTATCTTGAAACTGACCCCACAGATCCGCAATCGGTCTACGGCCAAAGTAAATTAGACGGTGAGCGTGCGGTTGCAAGTGCCTGCGCGCGGCATCTTATTTTTCGTACGTCGTGGGTGGTCAGCGCGCATGGCGGAAACTTTTTAAAAACAATGCTAAAGCTTGCACAAGAGCGAGACGCATTAAATGTCGTGTCTGATCAAGTGGGGGCACCCACGTCGGCAAGCCTGCTGGCAACGGTGACGACACAGATACTGCATACGCTGGCTGAGCAACCGAGCACTGATCCCAGATGGGGCCTGTATCATTTGGTGGCCGCTGGGCAAACAAACTGGCATGCCTATGCCTGCTACGTGATCGCGCAAGCCCGGGCAGCAGGTTGGCCGATCAAGATCCAAGATCAAGCGATCAGCCCGATCGCCACAAAAGATTATCCTGTTGCCGCGCCTCGCCCACTCAATTCGCGCCTGGATACTCAGAAGCTCTGCAAGGCGTTTAATCTGACGCTGCCTGAATGGCGTGTTGGGGTGGATGAGGTATTGCAGGCGCTAAAATCGCCGGCATGACGACTAAAATCCTGATTGTGCGCACCTCGTCGCTCGGCGACTTAGTGCACATGTTGCCCGCAATTTCTGATATTGCTAAAAATGTGCCGGGCGCGCAGATTGATTGGTTGGTTGAAGAGTCGTTTGCGTCAATTCCGGTGTGGCATCCTGCAGTGAATCAAGTGCTGCAAGTTGCGCATCGCCGCTGGCGCCGCGCCTGGTGGTCTCAGCAAGTCAGACGTGAGCGTCAGACGTTCGAAGCGGATTTGCGTGCCAGGCAATACGATATCGTGCTGGATATGCAGGCCTTGCTCAAGACAGTGTGGTGGGTGCGCATGGCCAACGGTATGAAGCATGGACTCGATTGGCGCTCTGCGCGCGAGCCTCTGGCGACCTTGTTTTATGACGTACGTCATCGTGTTGAGTTTTGGCAGCCTGCTGTGACGCGGCAGCGCTTGTTAGCGGCCAAGGCCTTTGGTTACCCAGTGCACGGCGATCCTGATTTTGGATTGCAAGGGTTTGACCTGCAGGCGCAAGAGACGCGTAGGCAAGCGTTGCCCTATGCAATGATTATGCCCTCGGCAAGTCGCGACGATAAATTATGGCCGGTGCCAGACTGGCACGCCGTCTTTGATGTGTTGAGTAAGCGTGGCTTAAGGTTAAAACTCTTAGCGGGCAATCAGGCCGAGACCGAGCGTGCACAGGCGTTGATTGAAGGCCGTTCAAACGCCGAGGTCTTGCCGCGTGGCAGTTTGACTGAAACGGCCCGGCATTTAGCGGGTGCGACTGTCATGGTTGGCTTAGATAGCGGGCTGACGCATTTATCGGCTGCGCTTGGCCGCCCAACCATCGGCATTTATAAGGCGTCAACGCCAGTACGAACCCCCTTAGTGAGTTCGGCTTTCACGGCCAGCCTCGGCGATCGAGGCCAACCGCCCTCAAGGCAGGCGGTACTTGCTGCAATTGAGCAAGCTCTGCGCTAGTATTACGCGATGCCATTAAAAATCTACACCTTTCTTTTAAAATTAGTGGCCCCGTTGCTTTGGGGCTATATGTATGCGCGCGCGCGTCGCGCAGGTGGGGATTGGCAAGTTTTTAGTGCTGAGCGTTTTGGCTCTTATGCGTTACCTTGGGATGGCGAGGCCCCAATCTGGGTGCATGCCGTGAGCTTGGGTGAAACCCGTGCGGCGCAGAGCTTAATTACGCAGCTTTTGGCCCGCGGCGAGCGGGTGTTGCTGACACACATGACTGCAACCGGCCGCACAGAGGGCGCGCGTTTGTTTGCTGCCGAAATTGCGGCAGGCCAACTGCGTCAGCAATGGATTCCTTATGATTTTTCAGGCGCGACGCAAAAATTTATGCGGCACTATCGGCCGCGCCTAGGTATTTTGATCGAGCGAGAAGTGTGGCCCAATTTGATTGAGCAGGCGCAAAAGGCCGCCGTGCCAATGATTTTGGCCAGTGCGCGTTTTTCAGAAAAATCGCAAAAGCAGGTCAGGCAAATCGATCAGGTCTTTTTAAGCCTCATGCGCGATGCGTACTCTGGGATTGATCTCACTCTTGCACAAACAGAAGACGACGCGACGCGTTTGTATGAAGTTGGTGCGCTGAACATCCAGGTGGTGGGTAATCTTAAATTTGATGTGGCCTTGCCGGTCGTGGCCGTTGACGCTGGGCGTGCGTGGCGCGAGCATCTCAATCGCCCTGTGATTGCGATTGCAAGCACACGCGAGGGTGAAGACGCCTTGTTTGTTCAAGCACTTGCGCAACAAGATTCAACGGCTTTATTTTTGTTGATCCCCAGGCATCCACAACGTTTTGATGACGCCGCGGCGTTACTCGAGCGGGCCGGGATTGCGACGGTGCGCTGGTCAGAGTTGCGTCACAACCCTCAGGCAGCGCAAATGTTGGCCGGTATTAAAGTGGTTTTGTGCGACACCTTGGGCGAAATGCCGTTCTTTTATGCGGCCAGTGATGTTGCCATCGTGGCCGGTAGCTTTATGCCCGTTGGCGGACAAAATCTGATTGAAGCGTGCGCGCTAGGTACACCAGTGATTGTTGGCCCACACACCTACAACTTTGCAGACGCCGTGGCGCAAGCGGTTGAAATCGGTGCCGCTGCACAAATCCAGGCGGCCGAGCCGCTTGATGCGGCGCAGCGAGCCGTTGCGATGGCGGTGTATTGGCTGCAAGATCAGCAAGGTTTACAAAATAAAAGCCGGTTAGCACGTGAGTGGGTGGGTCAGCACACTGGCGCAACGACTCGCATTTTGCAACACATTACTGAGCTTGAAGTCGCCCGGGCCCAAACTTTGCTGCCTCGGCATTAAGCGGCGTGTGAAGTTTACTGGGCGCTGATCGTCCCGCTTCGCTGCGCGGCTGACCAAACCAGCCCTGCCCAAGCGCAAATACCCCTAAATTGACTAATACCAACAGAATAAAAAAAGTTCGCATGGGTTTGGATGAGGTGTGGTCAAGTCAAGAAAATAGATGTACCGTATAGAACGCAAACTGAACTGTGCTCTCTACACGAAAAACTAGCATAGCAGGTTCGGCGTTGCTTATAAAAATATAGTCATCGCACTGCCCCAAGCTTCTGGCAACTTGGGTATGTTTGAGATGACGAATGCAGGAAAGGAGACAAGATGAAAAAACGCATAAAGATAATATGCGCGTTAATGTTTGTTGCCTGGCTTGGGGGCGACGTGGCCGCTCAGGCACAGCCATATCCAAGCAAGCCAATCCGTATTATTGTGCCGTTTGGGCCAGGTGGCACAACGGATATTATTGCCCGTTCTATGGCAAAGAAGTTGACCGAGCAACTTGGGGTGAGCGTTCAGGTCGAAAATAAAAACGGTGGCAGCAGTATTGTTGGGACTCAGTTTGTTTCAAAAGCCCCACCAGATGGCTATACGCTGCTCATGGCGGGCTCACCGCATGCGATTAACCCAAGTCTTAGAAAAGAAATGCCCTATGACGCGGTCAACGGGTTTGAGCCTGTGTCATTGATTGGTACGGTACCAATGGTGTTGGTCACGCATCCCTCGCTGCCGGTTAAAACGTTTCAAGACTTTGTGGCGTACGGCAAAAAAAATCCAGATGCTTTACGTTGCGGTATTGTGCCCGGTAGCGGTAACCATATGGCGACTGAGTCGCTTAAGTTTGCAGCTGAAGTGCCACTCATGCCCGTGCCGTATCAATCAGACGCTCCGATGGTTGTCGATTTATTGGGTGGTCATACCAATTGTGTCGTGTTGATTTCGACGCAGGGGATTTCTTATATTCGGGAAGGGCGCTTAAACGCGCTTGCGGCAACCAGCGAAGAGCGCCTAGCGATTTTGCCTAACATACCCACCTTGCAGGAGCTTGGGCTGAAGGGTTTTTTGGCAGGTTCTTGGAATGGGCTTTTCGCGCCGGCGGGTACACCGAAAGAGGTAACTGAGTTGATTGCCAAAGAAATTCAACTAGCGCTGAAAGATCCAAAAATTATTGAGCAGTACGATCAAATCGGGATCACAATTATTGGCACTGATCCGCAAGGACAAGCTAAATTTTTAGCGAATGATATTGCGCGTTGGCGTGACGTGATCAAGAATGCAAAGATTCCACAGCAGTAAGCCGGCGCTCATTGTGGCGAGTGATTTGCATAGCAGATTTCAATAGCAGTAAAAAAAGTCTCTTTTAAATTTTTTTCATTCACCTAATAGGAAAGTAAAATGTCTTCAAATGATCAGCAAGCCGCGAAAGCTCTGGAGCAAGAGGCGCTCAAACTTGATACACGTCGCTGCGAAGTGTTATTGGCAGCCGACGGCGCCGGACTGGCAGCCATTGTCGACGAAGGCCTGACGTATACCCACGCAAGTGGTCGTCGCGACACCAAAGCAACGTACGTTGATAGTGTCTCGACTGGGCGCTCAAAGTACACGCGACTCGATCGCGAAGAAGTGACTGCACGCGCCGTTGGCAATGTCGTGTTAGTTGAAGGCAAAGTCAATATGACCGTAGTCGTTGAAGGTGTTGAGAAAAACCTCTACAACCGCTACCTGGGTGTCTGGACTGCTGTGAGTGGCAAGCTGCTGTTGACGGCCTGGGCGTCGACGAAACTAAACTAGCATGAGTGATGAACAGGGGTGCAATGATGCACCTCTGACGATTTTTAAAACGTCACTGTTGACATCTCATCAGTGACGTTTTGACTCACGATGATCAGACGCGCGCTAAACCCCTGCAAATTCGCGCAAGCGGTTAAACACTGCGGTATCAAACTCAAGCCCTTCTTTTAAATTGCGTGCGCGCTCTTTAAAAGAGCGTTCTGAGGGGATGCGGATTTCGTCAACGCCTGGTGCCCGCTTTGAGGTTTTAATGCGGGTGATGAGCGCGCTGACATCCTCTTTGTACTGTTCGGTTGAATACATCAGATCAGGCTTGAAAGCGATGATGAGATGCCCGTTGTTTTTATCTGCGGTGGTGCCCGCACCCGTAAGTAAGCCCATCGCGTGCATCATCAGCGCCAGACCAAAACCTTTGTGTCCGGCGAAAGGTAGCAGGGCACCTGCTCGGGCAGCGGTTGGGTCTTGAGTGGGGTTGCCCTGGGCGTCAATGGCTACACCTTCTGGCAAGGTTTCCCCACGACGCTCGCGCAAGGTGAGGTCGGTATACATGATGGCTGACGTGCCCATATCAAAAATCAAGGGGCCGTTTGCCGTAGGCAAGCCAAGCGTGATTGGGTTGGTTCCCAAAATCGATTCGATGCCGCCAAGTGGTGCGACATAGCTTTGTGAACTGACAGTATGGATGACGACCAAGTCTTTGTTGACGAGCTTTTCAACGTAGTGCGCACCGCGCCCGCTCATCCAGCTGTTTTGCACGCCACCAATCGCAAACCCACTGACCAACGCTTTGGCTTGAACTGCTTCACCCAAGCGTTGAATCGCCAACATGCCGATATTGTTGCCGCCATCAAATACGATGGATACGGGTGTTTCTTTAATGACCTTCATAGGTGTTCTAGGACGCAGGTTGCGCTTACTTTCGATGGCATCCAGCAGTTTGGGCAGGCCCGAGTATTCATAGCCACACAGTGCCGCGTCGATGATGTGCTCGGCGATGACAGCAGAGTCTTCAGCTGAATAATCCATTTTGCGAACGACCGCTTCGGCGAGTTCGCGTGCTTGGCTGACGGTGAGGCGGGTGCGTTCTTGTGCAGGTTGTGATGACATGTCTCGTTCACTCATAAAAAAATAGTTGTTGGTTTTCCCTCTAAGGGGGAGTCATTGGGCACTGCAGGTTTACCTGATTAACTGTTGGTATGACTGACTAAACCATGCGCGCGAGTCCATCGAGCACAGGGTTGGCGATAAATTCTATTTTTAAACCGGCATGCATGCGTCGCACTTCAGCTTCAACTTCGGGCCAACCACCGCCGCTGACGCAAAGAGTGGGGGCGATTCCAAAGCATTTTTGAGTGATGTCGCATTGTCGCCAAACCGCACCTGCTTGGGCTGCGACGACGCCCGTGGCAATCGCCTGCAGCGTGTGGGTGGGGTATTCGGTTGTTGCGCCGCTCGCTAAGGGTAAGTTGGCCGTGCCTTGTGCCAAAGACTGACGCATCAACGCGGGGCCTGGCAAAATGAGGCCGCCCTTAAACACCTTGTCTGGGCTGAGGGTATCGATGGTGGTCGCGGTACCAAAGGTTGCCAGCACGAGCGGCGCTCGGGTCTCTTGAAAATGACCCGCTAAACCTAGCAGCGCAGCCCAACGATCGGCGCCTAGTTGCGTTGGCTTGTCATAGGTATTGCGTACGCCAAGGTGTTCAGGAGTGGGTAGCACCCATTGAATTGGGCAGCCTGCCTCGGCAAGCGCTTGTTCGATCATTTGGGCCACCACGTGCCCGGCGACATTCACGCCGCGTGCCTCACGGGGTTGCACTGGAAGCGTGCTGAGCCATTTACGCAGTGCATCAGGCAGTTGCGTGAGCGGGCTCAGCGCCATGGCGTGCACGGCCGCCTCACGTCCCATCGTTGGATGATGCCAGCCAAGTTTGATTCGACTGTTTCCGACGTCAAGCAATACGATCATGGCGCGCCCTTATGTGTTGCGGCGGGGCCAGCGTTTGGTTGACGTCGAACTGAGATATCGCCCACCAAAACGGGCACCACTGCGGTATCGGTTTGTACAAGCAGCCGTCCGATTGAATCCGTGCCCCGCGCAATCCCTGTTTGCAAGACACGCCCCTGATCGATCACTTCGACTGGCTCTGAGGCGAGCACGTCGACTGTCTGAAACAAATCCTGAAAAGCAGCATAACCCGCGGCGGCGTAGACGTCTAAGGCCTTTTGCCAAGCGTGGGCAAGGGTGGCGACAATGAGACTGGGGCAAAGGGCTGGCGCTGCACCCGGAATCGAGGCGTTCGGCGCGCTGACTCCGCTCGGTCCGGGAGGTGCCATAGGTGCGATAGGCGCAATCGTTGCGATCGATGCAAGAGATGCAATAGATGCAATAGATGCAATAGATGCGCTTGCCAGAATCTCAGATATATCGGCAATGCCGCGCGAAAGCTGCGCCGATAGCGCCTGCGCACCGCGCAAATTTAGACCAATCCCAACCACCAGACACGGGAGACGTGAGCCGGGCCGCTGGGCGGTCTCGACCAGGATACCGGCGAGTTTGCCTGACCCCCACTGCAGGTCATTGGGCCATTTGAGGGCAAGTTGTTGGCAGCTTTCGTGCCCGAGTAGAGGTGTCAACAGTTGCCTGAGCGCCAAACAGGCGGCTACGCCAAGCGCTGGTGATAAACCGGGCAGCTGCGACAGAGGAATATTAGGCTCAAAGGCACATGAAAACATCAGCGTATCGCCCGCCTGGTTTTGCCAGGGGCGCGCTGCCCGGCCGCGAGCGGAATGTTGAGTGTGAGCCCCCAACAGCCAGGGCGTTGCTTGAGGTGAACCGCGTTTGATGCGCTGACTCAAGTCATCGTTAGAGGACCCGGTTGCCTGCACCCACTGAATTGACCCAAAATCAGGGAGCGCGAGGGTCAAACGCTCGATAAACGCCGATGGCGTTGGAAAGGGTGCGTTATCTTTTGGATCAATCAGTTCTTGCATGCCGATCATCTTACCAAGTGTGTGTCCTGAGATCATGTTGATAGTCTAAGATGGCAGCCAAGATAGGTTGACGCTTGACTCACTTCATCGTCGCTTTTCGTTTGTGCGAAGCCTCTCGTCCAAGAGCGTCGCCCGCACGAGTGCTTATCAATTTTTTGGATCAATTCTTTGCCAGTACCTTTGTCAGTGAAATCTGTAGCGCTTCGGGTTGTCGTCAATGATGGCGCGGTCTGCAGACTAACGGGCGACTGGAATGTGCAACAGCTCTCAGCCCGAGGCGAGGTGACAGCGCGTCGCGAGGCGTTGGCCCAGGTGAAAAGCACGGCTCGCTGGGATTTATCCGGCGTGCAAAAGTTAGATGCCGTGGGCGCGCAACTGCTGTGGCAGACCTGGGGGCAACGTATTCCGGCTGCAACGGTGCTGACCCCAAGTCAGCAAGCCTTGTTTGAGGTGTTGGCTCAGCACCCAGTTGAACAACCGCCCGCCAGAAAGCCAACCGACTGGCTTGGCTGGATCCGAGCGTTGGGCCAGGGGTGCTACCTGACTGTTCACCACGGACGCGAATTATTGCTGCTGCTGGGCGGCCTGGTCCTTCAACTCGGCCTGCTGGTTGCGCATCCGTCGCGTGGCCCGTGGCGTGAGATCTCTGCGCAGATCTTTCGGGCAGGTGCTCAGGCGCTGGGGATCACCGCTTTAGTGGGGTTTTTAATTGGCGTGGTGCTGTCTTATTTGTCGGCTCAGCAACTCGCGGTCTTTGGCGCGGGTCAGTTTATTGTCAAATTGCTAGGGGTTGCCACGGTTCGAGAGCTTGGTCCGGTCTTGGCCGCCATTCTGGTTGCCGGGCGGTCGGGCTCATCCATTACGGCTCAAATTGGTGTGATGCGTGTGACGCAAGAGCTTGATGCGATGCAAGTCATGGGGATTTCACACGCTCAGCGGCTGATCATGCCTCGCGTGATTGCCTTAGCGATCGTCATGCCTTTACTCGTGCTTTGGACCGATGCGATTGCGCTGTTAGGCGGCATGCTTGCGGCCAAATGGCAATTGGGCCTGTCGACCGTCTGGTTTTTTGAGCGTTTGCCCGATGCGATTGGACTGACGAATTACTGGATCAGTGTGGTGAAAGGTGTGACGTTTGGCGCCTGGATCGGGTTGGCTGCTTGTCATTTTGGGTTGCAGATTGAGCCCAACACTGAAAGCCTGGGGCGCGGTACCACCGCATCCGTGGTGACCTCTATTACCGGCGTGATTTTGATCGATGCCTTGTACGCGATTCTTTTCAACGAGATGAGGCTGTGATGACAAGTGTGACGCCTCTGATCGATGTGCAAGACCTGACAACTGCGTTTGGTTCACACGTTGTACACGAGCACTTGAATTTAAAAATATTTCCGAAAGAAATTTTGGCGCTAGTGGGTGGCTCGGGTTCAGGCAAAACCACGTTGTTGCGTCAAATTTTAGGGCTTGATCGGCCCCGTAGTGGGGTCGTCAAGGTGTTTGATCGGCCCGTGCACGATTATGTTGGCACAGAGCGTATTGCGTTGACGCATCGCTGGGGTATGCTGTTTCAGGCAGGGGCATTGTTTTCGGCACTGCCGGTCTTCGATAACATTGCTTTACCTTTGCGTGAAGTTCACCACCTGCCTGAAGACCTCATTCGCGAGGTGGTGCTCATGCGGTTGAGTTGGATGGGGCTCACCCCTCGCGATGCTACCTTGATGCCTTCTGAATTATCGGGCGGCATGATTAAGCGTGTGGCGTTGGCCAGAGCTTTGGCGCTTGATCCTGAGTTGCTGTTTTTGGATGAGCCCACTGCGGGCCTTGATCCGCAACGTTCGGATGAATTTGTCGAGTTAATTCGCGTCTTACATCGTGAACTAGGATTTACTGTCGTGATGGTGACGCACGATTTAGACACGATTGGTGCACTGGCCACACGTGTGGCAGTCTTGGCTGAAAAGAAAGTTTTAGTTGAAGGGTCTCTTGAACAAGTGATGGAAACGAAACATCCTTTTATCGAGGCATTTTTTCATGGTGAACGCGGCGCGCGGGCGCTTGGAGGCCAAGAGGCCAAAGGGGTAGATCATGGAAAACCGTAGCCACGCTCTGATAGCGGGCTTGTTTACCTTGCTCTTGATTGTGGCGGGTGCGATTGGTGCCGTGTGGGTCAGCAAAAAAAATATTCCGCTGATGCCCTACGAACTTGTCGCCACGTCGCCAGTGACTGGATTGTCGGTGCAATCAGCCGTGCGTTATCAAGGCGTACCGGTTGGGCGGGTGAACTCACTACGCTTTATGCCTGATAAGCCGGGGCAGGTACGTATTTTGATTGGTGTTGATCCTAAAACTCCGTTGACGGAGTCGAGTTGGGCCGAGATCGTCACGGCGGGTGTGACGGGGATTTCAAATATCGAATTGCGTGACGATGGTAGATCAAACAAGTTGCTGGTGTCTTCGGCTGACGATATGCAACTGATTCCAATCCGTCCAAGTTTTCTTGAACGCTTGTCGGTGCAGACGACTGCAGCCCTGCCAGCCATCGACCGGATCTTGGCGCAAATCGAAAAAATCGCGAGTGATGAAAATATTGCGGCCTTACAAAAAAGCTTACAGAACGTGGCGCTTGTATCCGATCAAATTAAGCAGTCAGTCAGTCTGATGGATCCGGGCTTAAAAAAAATCCCCGAGATGATCGATCGCTTAGTCGAGACCACTAAGCGGGTGGACGTTGCCGTGGGCGAGATCGGTAAGCTCGCGGTGTCGTCGCAAGAAACGATCAGGCTACTCAACGCGCCCTATGGGCCGATGCAACAGGCCGCGTTAAGTTTGCAAAGTATCCAAGAGATTGCTGCTCAGTTGCGTGCATCCACCTTGCCCGAGGTCAGCATGCTGTCGACGAGCATGACCGATGCCGCCCGCTCATTTTCTGTGACGGCGCGCCAGTTTGGACAAGCGCCGCAGTCGCTGATTTTTGGACCGCCACGCGCGGTGCCTGGCCCAGGCGAGCCTGGTTTTGCTGGCTTTGGTGCGACACCGCGTTAAAGACTCTGCCTACATAAAGGATTTGCACTGATGCAATCAATTTTTTCTGTATGTCGCGTAGTGTCGGCACTCTTGGCACTGATTGTGCTGCTTTCAGGGTGTGGCGCTGGCCGCAGTGGCTCGGCGCCGGTACAACTTGATTTGGGCGCAGGCTATGGTGATTTGAAGGCGAGTGCAGTCTCTGCAGTGCAACACCCTCCAATCGCAGTGCCTGCGGCCTCGGCCTCTTCGCTGCTGACTGAGGCAGCAGTGATTTGGCGGGTAGGTGATGCGGGTCAACCGCAGGCCTACACCACCTATCAGTGGGTGGCACCACCCGCACGGCTTGTGACCCAGCGTATTGTTGATCGCCTGTCGTTGCAAGGGCCGGTGCTGCAACAAAATGCGGTGGGTGATTTGCCACAAGTCAGGTTAAACCTGCAGCGCTTTGAGCAAACATTTAGTGTGGATGGCAGCTCAAGCGTTGGGCAATTGACGTTGCAGGCGATTTTGATCCGGGGCACGAAAGTGATCGATCAGAAGTTGGTGGATATTAAAGTGCCAGCGCGGACGCAAGATGCTCTGGGCGGAGCGCAGGCACTGAGAGACGCCACTGAACAGGCGGCCGAACAAGTGGCACAATGGCTGACAGTGCAGCTCAAGCTGTAAAAACTTGCACACGCTTTGGACGCGCGCGACTTGATATGAACCGACATAAACCGACGCGCACTGCCTCAATGCAATCACGTGGTGCTTGAGTCCGGTGCTTGAGCCTGTTGCTTGAACCCGCTGCTCGATTTTGAGTGATAACTAACAGAAATTTGATCATTAATAATGCCTGCATATACTGAAACAACGACTTTTGACGGTTTGGCTGGGGTGATTGATTGCGCGCTGGATTGGCCTGAAGGCAACCCCACCGGCTGGGCCCTGATTTTGCACCCCAATCCCTCGCAAGGCGGTACCCGCGACAATAAAGTCGTGACAACTCTTGCGCGTGCCTGCGTTCAACAGGGTCTGTTGGCAATCCGTCCAAATTTTCGTGGCATTGGTAGCTCGGGCGGGGTCTTTGATCACGGCAAGGGCGAGCTGTTAGACATTGCCGCCTTGGTCGAGCAGTTTCGGGTGCGTTATCCCGAGATCGCCGCGTTACCGTGGGTGCTGGGGGGCTTTTCGTTTGGCACGTCGATCGCGGTGCAGCTCTACGCCAAGTGGGATCAGCTCGGTAAAAATCTACCAAATATTGTGGTGCTCACAGGTTCGGCAGCGTTGCGGTTTCGCCATAGCGAAGTCAAAGCTCCTGAAGATGCGCTAGTGATTCATGGCGAGGCTGATGAAGTCGTGCCTTTGTCTGAGGTGATGGATTGGGCACGGCCTCTTGGAATGCCTGTGGTCGTTATTCCGGAGGCGGGGCATTTTTTTCACGGCAAACTTTTGATTTTGCGCCAGTTGGTGCAAACGCGTTTGCGAGCTTTGTAAAAGTGTTTCAAGATGTTCAGAAATGCCACAGACGATAGTGGATTGCCTATAATGAGTTCTTTATAAGGTGGCGGCTTCTTGATGATCAATTCAGTGACTTTTGTTGTGCAACCGATTGCACGTTTGGTTTCTGTCGCTGCGGTGATTGTGTTGGGTGCGGCAGCGCTGTATGCCCCGACGGCAGCGCAGGCGCAGGCTACAACCAGCGCAACGCCCAAAGCAGGTCAGGCTAGCCAGGCAACTGACGCCAAAGTCGACCCTAAGGCCGACACTAAGCCCGATGCCAAACCTGATGCCAAGCCTGATCCAAAGGCCAAGCCAAAGAGCGATCCAAAGGCGACCGCCAAGCCTGAGTCAAAGCCCGCCGCGCCCTCTGCTGCGGCGATATCCGCAACGACTCCCCCATCGTTATCGCCCATTCAAGTAGGTGAATTATCAAGCGTGCCAGCGCCGGCAATCGCTGCAAAAGCCTGGATCACGGTCGATGTGACCAGTGGTCAGGTTGTGTCGTCATCAAACGCTGATCAAAAAATTGAACCCGCGTCGTTGACCAAAATCATGACGGCTTATCTGGCGTTTACGGCACTCAAAGAAAAGCGTCTAACGCTCGACCAGCAAGCCAACGTTTCGCAAGCGGCCTGGAAAACTCGCGGCTCACGCATGTTTATCGAGCCGCGCAAGCCTGTCACGATCGATGAGCTGATCAAAGGCGTGATCATTCAATCAGGTAATGACGCTTCGGTTGCGTTGGCTGAAGCCATCTCGGGCACAGAAGCTTCGTTTGTGACGCTCATGAACGAAGAGGCGCAGCGCCTTGGCATGACCAATACTAATTTTATGAACGCGGGCGGTTTGCCTGATCCGCAACACGTTAGTACGGTTCGTGATCTGGCCACCTTGGCGCGTCGCATGATCAATGACCATCCCGAATACTTTCCGTATTATTCGATGCGCGAATTTACCTATAACAAAATTAAGCAACCGAATCGCAACCGTTTGTTGTGGGCCGATCCGTCAGTGGATGGCATGAAAACAGGCCACACCGAAGGTGCTGGCTACTGCTTGGTGGCGACGGCTAAACGCGGTGATCGCCGTGTGATTACTGTGCTGGTTGGCTCAGACAGCATGGCAACGCGTGCTGAAGAAAGCCTGAAACTTTTAAATTGGACCTTTCAAAATTTTGAAACCATCAAGATTTTTGACAAGGCACAGGCCGCTGTTGAATCACGCGTGTGGCAAGGTAAAACTGAAAACACCAAACTCGGTGTGGCCGAGCCGCTTTGGATCACCGTGCCGCGCGGCAAGGCTGGTGATGTGAAGCCGGTGGCTAAGCGCCCAGACCCCTTGTTTGCGCCGTTGGTGCAAGGCCAAAAAGTTGGCACACTGAGCTTAATGCTTGACGATAAATTGTTACGCACTGAGCCACTTGAGGTCATCGACCCAGTCGAACGTGCCGGTGTAGTGGGGCGTTGGTCTGACTCGATTAGATTGTGGTTTAGATAAAAGGCGTTCGGTTTGAACGCAGATTGAAAATGTTTGTTGCACTAGCAGCATAAAAATTACGAACAGGAATAGTGAAATGGTTCAGAACATGTTGATTCAAGGCGTTTCGGGTGACCCGATTGTTTATTTGAACGGTACTTTCGGGCCTTTGTCTGAAGCCAAAGTTTCGGTTCTGGATCGTGGTTTTATTTTTGGTGATGGCATCTACGAAGTCGTGCCGGTGTATCACGGCAAACTGTTTCGTATGAAAGAGCACCTAGCTCGCCTCGAGCGCAGTTTGAAAAAAATCGATATCCAACAACCCATGACGCTTGCGCAGTGGGAAACCCTCGTTAAAGATTTGCTCAGCCGCTCATCTGAAAAAACTTGCATGGTGTATTTGCAAATTACGCGTGGTGTGGCCAAGCGCGATCACGCTTATCCAGTACCTGCTGTCACGCCAACAGTGTTTGGCATGGTTGCCCCCATGACACCCCCCACCGCTGCTGTGCGCGAAAAAGGTTTGCGTGCAGTCAGTATCCCTGACGAACGTTGGCTGCATTGCGATATCAAATCAGTATCGTTGTTGGGCAACGTGTTAGCTAAGCAAGCCGCGGTCAATGCCGGGGTGGATGAGGTGATTCAGTTTCGCAATGGCAATCTCACTGAGGGTGCGTCGTGCAACATCTGGGTCGCTAAAGACGGCAAGTTGATTGCCCCCTTGAAAGACAATTTGGTACTTGAAGGGATTCGTTACGGCTTGCTTCAAGAGCTGACAACCGAGATGGGGATCCCGTTTGAGTTGCGTGTGGTCACGCAAGACGAGGTCAAAAACGCTGACGAACTGATGATGTCGTCGGCCACGCGCGAAGTGCTGCCAATTGTTGAACTCGACGGAAAGCCAGTTGGGCAGGGTAAGCCGGGTGGTGTGTATCAACGCTTGCGTGCTGCCTACGACGCGCGTATTGCTGCGCTGGCCTGATTCATGAACATATCGCAGTCTGAAGACGAATCGCTGATTGAATATCCTTCGGATTTTCCGATCAAGGTGATGGGCAAGGCTGAGCCTGGTTTGGTCGAGGCGCTTACGGCGATTGTGCTTGAGTTCGATCCAAGCTTTAATCCCGCGACAATCGAACGCCGCCCCAGCAAGGCCGGCAATTATTTGGGCTTAACGTTCACGGTACGTGCAACCTCGCGCCCGCAGCTTGATGGGTTGTACCGCGCCTTGCACGCCCACCCGGCCGTGTCGGTGGTGCTGTAGCGTTGCCGATGCAAGCTATGTCGCGCCCTGCGCCAGTGGCCTTAATTGTCTCGGTATCGGTTCAGCGCGGCGCGTTGGGCCGCAAGCGGCAAGCGGTGTTCTTGTGATCCGCACTTGGCCGCGGCCCACCGACTATCAGTCGGTATGGGTCGCCATGCAAGAGTTCACCAACACTCGCACAGCCGCCACCCCCGATGAAATCTGGCTGGTTGAGCATTTTCCGGTGTATACCCAAGGTCAGGCCGGTAAGCCTGAGCACTTGCTCAATCCAGGCAACATCCCCGTGATCAAAACTGATCGCGGCGGCCAAATCACTTATCACGGCCCCGGTCAGATCATGGCCTATGTGTTGACCGATTTAAAGCGCTCGGGGCGCTACATCAAGCAACTGGTCTTCGAGCTCGAAGAATCTTTAATTGCCACGCTGGCGCTTTACGGAATCGACCAAGCCTGCCGCAAGCCAGGCGCTCCTGGCGTGTATGTGCCAGGTAGGCACGACTTAGCCAAGATCGCAGCCCTTGGGATCAAGGTAAAGCAGGGCTGCACGTATCACGGCTTGGCACTGAATCTTGACCCAGATCTGACCCCCTTTGACGGGATCAACCCTTGTGGGTACGCGGGTTTACAGACCGTGAGTATGGCCAGTTGTGGGGTTCAGGCCTCGTGGGACGAGGTCGCGCAAGCTTTAGCCGCGCAAATCAGCACACGTTGCGGCTTGCAGATGTAATGGAAACCAAAGGTTAAGTGCTAGAAATCGACGTTGAGCAGTTAAAATACACTCTTAACGCTTAGGAAACCGCCGTGACGTACGACGCAACGCAGAAACAAAAGGCACAAGACAAAGTTTCACGCATCCCCATCAAGGTGGTTGCGGCTGAACGCCTGAAGAAACCTGAATGGATTCGCGTCAAAGCGGCACCTGCGGGCTCGCGGTTTTATGACATCAAGCGGATTTTGCGCGAGCACAACCTGCACACGGTGTGCGAAGAAGCTTCGTGCCCCAACATTGGCGAATGTTTTGGCAAAGGCACTGCCACCTTCATGATCATGGGCGATAAGTGCACGCGCCGTTGCCCGTTTTGTGATGTGGGTCATGGCCGACCTGATCCGCTTGATGTGGATGAGCCTGTCAACTTGGCGCGCACGATTGCCGCGCTTAAGCTGACCTACGTAGTGATTACGTCGGTAGATCGTGATGACTTACGCGATGGCGGTGCCGCACATTTTGTGGAATGTATCCAAAAAGTGCGTGAGTTATCACCTGCTACCCGAATCGAAGTGTTGGTGCCTGATTTCAGGGGGCGGCTCGATCGCGCGCTTGAAATTTTGGATGGTGGCCCGCCCGATGTGATGAATCACAACCTTGAAACCGTGCCACGGTTGTACAAGCAGGCACGCCCAGGCTCTGACTATTTGCACTCTTTAAAGCTCTTACAAGAGTTTAAAAAGCGCCACCCAAACACGCCGACCAAATCCGGTTTGATGCTTGGTTTGGGCGAAACCGACGACGAAATCCTGCAAGTCATGCGCGACATGCGTGCGCACGACGTTGAAATGCTGACGATTGGGCAATACCTGCAGCCTTCGCAGCATCATTTGCCGGTATTGCGCTATGTGCATCCTGATACCTTCAAAATGTTCGAACGCGAAGCCTATGCCATGGGCTTTAACCATGCGGCGGTGGGCGCGATGGTTAGATCGTCGTACCACGCAGATGAACAGGCACACGCTGCGGGCGTGAACTGATTCAAGGCGCAAAATAAACCTGTAGGTCATTATTCTTTTTGAATAATTCACCTATAGGTGATCCGAAGTTTTCACAGTTGACGAGTTCGCCCTGCGGTTTTATCACCACGGGGCGGTGCCTCGTGTGCCCCCAGAATGAGCAACTAGACCACATTTTTACTTGCATTTTACATAAGAAACTTTTTTGTATGTTAACATTATTCTATAAAAAATATTAATTAAAT
>CALFXX010000004.1 GCA_937952975.1 uncultured Alcaligenaceae bacterium | reverse complement strand
AAACGGGTACCATGCGCCCGTTTGGTAATCGTGCAAGGGTAGAACGCGGCCTTCAGGCAGCGCTAATAAAGCGCGCACAAAAGCAAGTATGCCCGGCAGGCGTGACGGGCGTCCTGTCAATAACAAAACATCTGGCTGATATGCGTAAACCACTTCGGACAGAGCCTTCAGCGTTTTACAGATATCCATCTTGCCCTCAACAAACAGACTGTGCAGTCGGCGTAAATTTAAGGAGACATCAATATCGAGAAGGTTAAACCCAATTGCGGCAGCACCACCCACTCGCTGAACCGCGCTGTTTACGTAATTCAAAACATTTTCGGTTGGCGGAATATCAGACAAGAGGAGATCCGATATCAACACCTGGCCAACATTGCCAGGCGTTAACGGCTCATAGTCTTCGTACTCTTTCAGAATGCGCAGTGCGATCGGGTATAAAACTTGAAGAGTAAACTGTTGCCGTAACACTGCAGTCTGCGCATCAAGCGACTCGCTACCCATAAGCCGCGACACTAAAGCGTCTGGTTCAGGGACCCCCGCCCGCTTGAAAGCCGCGTTAAATGCCGGCAGGATTAGCTCGCGAATGACGTCAAGCACGATGTCATCGCCCGCAACTTTAAACCCATCGCGAAAGCGTTGTTCCGGAACGATATAGTAGGCGCCGCCCTTCACGTCGCGCCCTGCGTTGCCCTCGCCTTTATCCAAAAAGTATTCGTTGATGACCAAGTCCGTCGTACCACCGCCGATATCAATGGTCGCAATCGAGACATATGGGTCTGCGGCCTCATTACGCTTGGGCTGGTCTGGACGAGCCAGCGCGGCAAAAAACTCTTCAGGTCGGCCACCAAAATTATTTTGAGTCTCGCTGAATAGATATACGACCTGACCACAGGTAGCCTCGTCCCACTGCACGCGCACGGTTGGAAAAGGCGGAAATGGCATGTCAGACTTCTTGAGTGAGTCCAGCGCAGCATCCTCTGGATGCCAACCCATACTTTTCCAAATTAGCCCTATGGCTTGTTGCATGCGATTTTCAAAGATCTTGCGTTCGGGTTGCGGCATCGCGGGTGGTACCGTCAAAATAATTGACCGCAAGTGTCTCGGGACACGCGCATGACTTTGCCTGAGACGTTGCGCGGGGCTATTAATCTGAGCCAGAGCCTGAGCGAGGACCTCTGACAGCATGAAGGTCATCAACGAGCTTCGCGAGTAATGCGGATTAAACACCGGCATACGATCAAACGGGTCAAGGGTGTAAAGCGCTTCACCTAATTCGTTAATGAGTCGGGATACTGGTGCGGCGGTTGCGTGCGGCTCTGAGTCTGTTTTAAGAGCGGAGGTATTAAATCTCCAGCCGGGCTCAAAGCTCTCGTTATCCCATAGATAACGTTTAGGGCTTGACAGGCCGGTTGCCCCCTCGCTGCCGCGCCGCTGACCCGCCATACGGGCCGCCTCATGCCCTATGCGAGCGATAGTGGGCCATAAAAACGCATCGTTTCTGCCGCTTTGTACTGAAAAATGATCTTTCCCAAACGAGGCTTGAGCAAATTCAATTCGGCTTTCAAAGGGCTCTTTATAGATCTGTTCTGGGCGACTCAAATCGCGCAATTCAAGCTCATAACGGCAACGCAAACCATTAGGTTCTTGCGGAATCGTCTCAACAAGCACACCGCAGGAGCGGGAGTTACCGATATCCAACACCATATCGACCTGAATCGGCTGGTATAAGTCATTCTCTGAATTTGAAATCACCTTAATCTCAGGCAGAGATAACTGCGAGCCGATCAGATGCAATAGGTTTAAGTAATGCGCCTGATGGTGCAATTCTTCCGTTTCAATACGAACGTCTTCAGAATCCTTTTTTAATCTGGGTTTAGCGAGCTCTTCAAAGGTCTCGCTCAGCCATTTCTTTATCCACTCTTGATCAAGAAACCAACCCATTTCATGGGCACGATATGCAAATGCAAAACTTGTGCCCGCTTTGACATCATCAATTGATGGGCCCATGTAAGCGGTGTCGCTTCTGCCTTCCAAAACTTTTGTGTCAAAAGCAAAGGTAATACGGTGTGTGTTGCCGTTTGGGTCTTGACCATCGGCTACCTTGGTGACGCGCACTCTAGCCCAATTTGAGGGCCCTTGCTCAAAACGAACCGGAGGACTAAAACGAAAATAAGGAACCGGAAGCCAGGTATCAAGCAATAGGGCAAGCGACTGATCAACTCTGAGATCAACTGTTGAGCGAACCGCCTGCTTCTCATCGTCGTACGAAAAATGTAATTTACCGGTGCGCTCATCCTCTACTAAGCGTGCTAGGGGTCCTGCTTCACCAACCTTTGCAAACTCTCCTGATTGCCCCTTCGTGACGAACGTTGCTGCAAAGTCCAAAAACTGAATCCCACTGTCCATAATGAGAGTCGTTTGGTCTTCATACAAACTAATTTCTGCCAACATGAAAGTACATCCTACTATTTAGGTGCGTGTCGCATTGACACAGGAAAGGTTGTGCCATTGTCATAGCGGCCCTGACAATCAGCTTGACCACTCGCATTTGTCACGCACGTCACCTTAGGCAACGCCATCGTGCTGCCATCAGAACATTTGGCCAGACCGCGATCGTTAATTTGAACGTTCTTTCCTTGCATCTGCGCAGTGACGGGGCTAGAGCATTGGATACCGGCGCCACGATTCACTGTGACCTTACCTTGGCCATTACCCTGACTGAAGTCATATTCAAGCCGCACTGGCCTGCCTGTGGTGGCATCTTGAATACCAGCCCCCGCGCTCCAAGAGCCATCCAGAAAACCGGTTGAACCTGTAGTGGCTGCCGAATCAGGTATCCGCAGCGGGCTTCCTGGCGGCCGAGCACTCGCTTCGTTAGAGTCGCCACGCTGTGAAATGGCGTTGGGATTCGATCCGGTTGAGGTGGGGCTTTGCCCTGCGTTCGGCGTAACTGCCACACGTGACGGGTCATTAACTTCCGGTCTTGCCGAGACAGGAGTTTCGGCTGGCATAGGTGTTGAATTACCCGCTCCGCCAACAGGCAGCGAAACGCTGCCGACGCCCTTTTCTGTTACGGCTTCGGCACCCTTAGGAAGAATGTCCGCTTGCCCAGGCACGATTGGCACTTGAGATCCGCTCAGAGCCAGATCAGGTTGCAGCGCACTCGGGCTTACGCTGGTAGGATCTGACGTAGTTTGTTCAATTGTGCCGCTATTTGGATGTACGACGGTTCCACTGACTGAACCAGGCACCGTCACCACCGTGCTTGGTATGACGCGAACACTCGGGTCAGGTTGGGTAGCTCGAACATCAGACTGTTCGATTCGATTAGGCGTACTTGCGGGGGGCACTACTGCGCGCTCATTATTTATCAATGGAGGTACAACGGGAACGACTCTCGTCACATCCGCTTGCGGCTGGCAATCCCTAGGTAAGTAACCCTGAAGCCATCCTGGTGCATCACAGCTTCGCAGTCCAAAAAATAATAAAAGAAGTAGCAACGCAATGAGTAGAAGCCACCACCACGACACGCCTTTACGAACAGGCACCTCTGCTGCTACCGCAGCAACCGGGGGCAGCGCGCGCAGAGCCTGAAAGGGATCAGAAGGCAGCGAAGCCCCATGGGGATGAAAGCCCCAAAAAGTCACGACCGGATTACCGTTCACTAAAAAAATATAACTTGGATCAGGATAAATAAAGACCTTGTTCATGAGTTGAAACACGGCGCTTTTTTCGCGGGTCGATGGGTCAGCAGTCGCTCCAGACTTTTCAAACGCCTTGACTTGCTCCTGAAGGGCTTGGGAAGCTGCATTCAGTTTGCTCATCGCAGTATCTAGAATACCTAAAGCATGCTCACGTTCTTCAACCGTGGCCGCTGTCCAGGATACAACCGGCCCGCTTTGCGGCGCATACCAGTCAATCACGCTACCCGTTTCGTTACTTTGTGGGATCGCCAAGCAGTTCGCAACATCAGGACCGGCTTTCAGTCGCACAGCCTCTCTGAGTTGAAAAGCGACCGAAAATACTGGTCGCCCTCCTTCCCCGATTGCATTGTATTGTTGTGGATTACCACTAATCAGTAGACTGCCAGCCATTAAATCCGATCCCTTGCCGTGGTGGGTGAGCGAACAGACTTACGAACGTTGCGCCTTTTACTCAATCGTAGAGGCGCTTTGCTTTTTAATATTGTTGTCCATTCGGTAATCAGTTTACACTCTAAGTTAGCGCGCTGTTAAGTGCTAGCTGAAGAATTAGTGCCTGGCAGAAATCCGACACATCTGCAAATTGCTTAGTGAAAATTGTTAGGTTCGACAGGTACTTAGTGCTAATTTCCTAGATAGTCTGGATTCAGATGAACTGTTGACAAAAGCGCTCAGCGCCCACACCTCATCGACACACCACTTACGCCAGCTGAGTCATCGACAAAACGCAAATCATTTGGCGCTAAAACTGCTTTTTCAAGGTGCACAATAGGCGTATTGTGTCCACACTTCAACACAACATTCGCCTGCTGCGGATTGACAACAGTCAGGCCCATCACCGCGCACTGGCTTTCCATAAAGTGATTAATCGAGTCAGCACCGACCTCAATCCCCATAAATTCATTACCAAAATCTTTACTATTTACCTGCGTTTGCGCACAAGTTTGACCGGCTAAAGCAAACTTACCGCGAAATTGTGGCGGAATCTTTCTTGTGGCCGCAGGCGGTTTAGCCTTTTCAAGTGCATTCAAGTTTTGTGTTGCTTCGTCTAAACCACTCACGGATGCGTTGTGAAATAAAACCTCTGCCATATAAAGGTCACGCGCGACGCCTTTACCATCACGGTAGAGCTCGCCTAAGTTATTGTCGGCGCCTGAGTTACCCAAGTTTCCACCGGTCTGATAGGCCACAAAGGCTTCAGCCACACGGTTAGCCTTTTCAAGCGCACGCCCGTACTGAAACCATAACTGCCCGTCTTTAGGGGCTTGTTTGACCGCTAATTGACAAGCAGTTGCAGCACGTGCGCCATCAATTTTGGCGTAAGAAACGCCCGGACCCTTACGCTCAGGGTCGGTGGGCGATGCAGCCAAAGCGTGGCAGGCTGCGGGTTGGGCCTGTGCGAAGCCGGTCAACAGGCAGAACAGCGCGGTAATAGTCAAGATTACTTTCGTCATGATGGTCCTTTCTAACCGTACTTTCAGGACGAACGTCCTAATCGCAGTGTGGGCAACCCCCACTCTTTCTGCTTCGCATCATACTGAGCCTGCGGCAACACAACAAATACAGGACGCTTTTTAGGGTCTAACCAAAGAAGCAAGGCGTCTAAAAGCTTTTCATCTAAGGCGGTACAGCCAAGCGTCACAGCCCCCTTTTTTGGCCAGAGATGCATAAAAATACAACTGCCCTTGCCGGGCGAATTCTTGGGATTACTCAAAATGACTAAACCTTTGGCGTACTGGCGATCACCCTTTTTAACCAGATCAAGCCTCATCGGCTCTGTGCTGCCCTCTACCGCTGCCTGGCCAACCCTTGCGGTGTCAACAACCTGGTTGTAGAGGGGCGACGTTTCAACATCGATGCAATAGTGCCCGCTTGTCATCTGCTCGTAAGGCATCTTAGTCGCCACGTTAGGGCGATCGCCAAAGGCGATGCCAAACGCAAACACACCTGCGGGTGTCTTGCCGTCACCTTCTTTTTTTTGGTTGCCAGCCTGCGTCGGATGCAAACCCTCGCCCCAGCTCAAGCCGGTACGACCCAAATTTGCGGCGCCGCTCAGCTCGGTACGCTTCCAAACGCCCTGAACGCGCTCGAAGGCAACCAAATTGCCGCTTGTTGAACCCCAATCCTTTGCAGTCACCACAATAATTTGGTCGGCTTTCAACTTGTCCAAGAGCGTTTCAGTAGCAGACGCGCGCCCCATCAACACGCAGAATAAAAACGCACCTAGCCATAAGCCAAGACACAAGGTTCTGAGCGAGAAGGCCTTCGGCAACGTAAGGTTTAGCGTTGAGGGGGATGACCAATGGGTAAAGGTGCGTTTCACCACATGCCTCATTGCACGCTCAAATCATCGCGTATTTCAAAATCGAAATAGGTATCCGGAAACGGTTCAGCGCTGAGCGTAAAGTGCCACCACTCTTTACTGTACGGGGTGAAGCCGTGTTTTTTCATGGTTTGCTGCAGCAAGGCACGATTTTGCATTTGTACGGTTGTGAGGCCTATAGCATCAAGCCAAGACCGCTCGCCAAAGAAGTCAAAGAAAGTCCCCATATCTAACTCACCAAAGGGAGCAGTCAAGCTCACCAAGGTCAGATCAACGGTACTGCCACGGCTGTGGCCAGAGCGCCCCGCGATATAGCCTTGCGAAAACAAATCAGCTTTATCGACGGCGGGGTAATAACGCTGCTTCATCTTTGCGTCACGCAAATCCTTTGCCCAACGTGCAAAATGATTGACGGCGCTCTGCGGCCGATAGGCATCAAACACCAATAAGCCAAGCCCCTGCCCTCGAAGCTCTGCCTGTACTTTGGCTAGCGCTTGAGCGGCCGGTTGCGACAAAATAGCTCGCGAGCCTGCATAACCGTCAACGATCGCACCAACAAAATTGTCATCGCTTCTGTAACGCAAGTCTGTACGAATGTCCGGTACAACTTGATCCACATACACAAAGCCCTTGGGGAGGCTTTGAGAAAAGGCAGCGTCACTCATACTGCAATAGACGTACGAAAGTAAAAACCATACAAACAAGCCCCGATATTTAAAGCAGAATCTCATCGTGACGCTTGAGCATAATCCTGCTGTGTCTGCGCCAAAATCATTGGCGAGTGCATATCAAGATTCAAGATCTTTTGAACCTCAAAGCCAAACTGCAAGACCCGCAAGTCGCCATAACGCGGCCCTACGATCTGCAGGCCAAGAGGCAATCCATTTTTACCGAACCCACACGGCACAGATAAGGCAGGCGCATCGCAGTAATTAAACAATGGCGTAAACGGTGCATGCCCGCGCGGGGTGGCTGGCCTGCCACCAATCACACTCGGCGGTGGGCCTTCGCACCCCCAGGGTTCGACAGGGACCGTGGGGCACAGTAACAAGTCGTACGAATTAAAGTATGTGTTGAAGGCCTCACGCAGCTTATTACGCTGCAAAGACAAGCCTGCAATCATCGAGCCCGTCGCTTTCTGTCCTGCCTCGATTTGCACCGCAATATCTCGATCAAAAATTTCGGGCGCCTCTTGATACGCTTGCCCAAACAAGGCCGCTAAACCGGCTTGTTGCTGCGCCAATAAGGGATATTCGTTGGTCTTGGGCGGCCAGGCGGGATGCGAGTGATCAATACTCCAACCTGCGCGCCTTAACTGTTGCACCGCACTCTCGATCGCGAGCGCTACATCATCGTCGATCGCAAACCCACAACCTAAATCCATCGTAAAGCCAATTCTGAGCGTGCGATCAGGTTGCGCGTTCAGCGCGTCGGTAAATGGTTCTGGTGCGACCATTGCCATCGGCAAAGGATGCGAGAGCGGATCGTTGGGATGATGTTCAACCAAAGCATCTAACATCAAGGCACAGTCTTGCACATCACGTGCTGCCACGCCAATCGCTGAAAGATCGTGACTTGGATCCGGAAAACCCCAAGGATTCGGAATCAGCCCCAGTGTGCATTTGAAGCCAACCAGACCAGTATGCGCTGCCGGGCGTCGAATCGAGCCGCCGGCATCGGTGCCAAGCGCAACCGGCACTAACCCCGCCGCAACCCCTGCAACCGCTCCGCCTGACGACCCACCGGGGGTAAGGTTTAGATTCCAGGGGTTACGCGTGATGCCATGCAAGGGATTTTCTGTGGCGCCTTTGCACGCAAACTCAGGCGTGTTCGTGATGCCAATACAAATGGCCCCTTGTTTCTTTAGTTGCTCAACCGACCAACTATCTCGTGGAGCGATGTGATCAGCATAGAGCTTCGATCCATAGGTTGCAGGGCGCCCTGCAACCCATAAATTATCTTTGACGCTAAACGGTACCCCCGCCAACGGCAAACGCGCGCCTTGCTGAATCTTCAGGTCAACCGCTGCCGCTTGCTTGAGGGCCGAGGCATGATCGATATCGATAAACGCGTTCAATAGCGGATTGGCCCAGGCGATACGGTCGAGAGCTGCCTGTGTCACCTGCACTGCGGTCAAACGCTGACTGTTTACGCGAGCAGCTAAGTCGCGAGCGCGCCATTCAATAAATTCAGGAAGTTGTTGTGTCATAGTATCGGTGTTCAAGCAAGATTGATGCCAGTTTATGCTGACGACGAACGGGCATTGACGAGAGTCAGGCGATGCTGCCATGATCTCAATCATATCCTTGAAGTAGCCGTTTAACTTTTAAAAAAATGACCATGCCTAACCCCTTCGCTCAGCCCGCCTACTCCCCCCACTACCCACGCGATCTTGCAGGCTATGGTGCGCAGCCACCCCAAGCAAATTGGCCAGGCAAAGCCAAAATCGCCTTGCAATTTGTCTTGAACTACGAAGAGGGAGCCGAAAACACCGTGCTCGACGGCGATCCGGGGTCAGAGCGGTTTTTGTCTGAAATCGTCGGCGCCGAAAGCTACCCAGCTCGCCATATGAGTATGGAATCCATTTACGAGTACGGCTCTCGCGCTGGTGCGTGGCGTATTTTGCGTGAGTTTGAGCGGCGCAAGTTACCACTCACCGTCTTTGGCGTGACACTGGCCTTAAAACGCCATCCCGAACTCACTGCGGCCCTGCTTGAACAGCAACACGAAATCGCATCGCACGGTCTGCGCTGGCTGCATTACCAAGGTATCGACGAAGCGACCGAGCGCGAACACATGCAGGCCGCTACGGCAATGCTCAAAGAGTTAACACAGGGCCAATGGCCATTAGGTTGGTACACAGGGCGAGACAGTCCCAATACCCGACGCCTAGTGGCTGATCATGGCGGCTTTGAGTACGACAGCGACAACTATGGCGATGATTTACCGTTTTATACGCCGGTCACCAAAACAGATGGTTCAACCATCAACCAACTCATCGTGCCGTATACGCTTGATGCCAACGACATGCGATTTGCGACCCCGCAAGGCTTTAATACGGCGCAACATTTTTTTGAATATTTACGCGATACCTTTGACGTGCTCTATGCCGAGGGTAACGAGACGCCAAAAATGATGTCGGTCGGTATGCACTGCCGCATTTTAGGGCGCCCTGGCCGCTTTATCGCCTTACAGCGGTTTTTGGATCACGTCGCTAAACACGATCGGGTCTGGGTGTGTCGCCGCATTGACATCGCTCGGCACTGGAAATCACAGCATCCTGCCTAGCGAGGTATGGTCGTGATAGTGAAGTATGGTCGTGATAGCGAGGTATGGTGGGCAAAGCGAGATACAAAGAATAAATCCTTGTGCGAAGGCGAGGAAGCAGACGTCAACGGACACTTTTCCAAGGCTCGTCAAACCTTGTAGTGACGCCATTGAGCAAATTGAATGGTCCTTTACCCTCAACAAAATGCAGTAGACTTGACTCCACGTTTCTGCTGAATTGAGCAGAAACGATCACTCGATCGATTAAACAATAACGTTGGGCGTTATTGCCCCGGAGACTCTCATGCTGTTTTTAGTTATTAGCACCCCTCGCCCCGAAAAACCAACCTCAATGGCGAGCACTCGCCACAGCTACTGGGATTGGATGAACCCGTTGCTTGAGTCGGGCTTGGCCGTATCGGTGCATGCGCGTGTCGGCCGTGGCGCGGTTGCGCTTTTTGACGTCGATTCAACTGAAACCTTGCACCGTCTGATGAACGAATGGGGTGACATTGTGCCGGCGCATATGGACGTTTACCCACTGCTTGATCAAGACACCGCCAAGAAGTTTCTACAAACACAAATGGCATAGAGAGTCCCTAAAGCTGCCTGCTCAGACTTTGTCAAAGTTCATCATGAAAAAATTAAAAACCACCTTGTGGCTGCTTGTTTTTTGCTTAACTGGCGTTGCCAACGCCCAGCCAACAAACGACGCGTATCCTAACCGACCAGTCAACATGATTGTTGCGTTTCCCGCCGGTGGCGGCACCGATATCGTTGCCCGCAAAGTGGCGCAAGGGCTAAACACAGCGTGGGGGCAATCAGTCATTATTGAAAACAAAGGCGGTGCGGGTGGCACGATTGGCACCGCCTTGGCTGCGCGCGCCGAGCCCAACGGCTACACCATCATGCTCGCCACCCTTGGCAACATGGCAATTAATCCCCATCTATACAAGATGGATATCGACCCTAGCAAGGATCTTGCTGCGATTACAAACGTGGTCGGTGTGACCTTTGTTTTAGTCGCGCATCCGTCTTTGCCCGCGAACAATGTGCAAGAGCTAGTCGCGCTCGCCAAACAAAAACCTGGCAAGCTGAACTACTCCTCTTCTGGGATGGGTGGCGCCCCTCACTTGGCAATCGAACTACTTGCCAGCATGACAGGCACACAATTCACCCACGTTCCGTACAAAGGGAGTGGGCCGAGCTTCACCGATTTAGTAGGGGGACAGGTTGATTTCACGATGGATAGCCTGGTGCAAGCCTTGCCACATATTCAATCGGGTCGCTTAAAGGTGTTGGCGGTACTGGGTGCCAAGCGTACGCCTGTATTGCCAAACGTACCGACTGTGGCCGAATCGGGCGTTCCTGGCTATGACTTCACAAATTGGTTTGGTTTCGTAGCGCCCGCCCAAACGCCTAAGGCTGTGATCGCAAAATTGCATACCGACATTGCTGCAGTCTTGGCCCAACCCGATATGCGCGCGCAACTTGAAAAAATGGGGACTGAAGTCATTGCCAGTACCCCAGCGCAGTTTGCCGAGCAGATCGCGGCAGATACCGACAAATGGGCGAAGATCGTAAAAGAACGAAACATCAAAGCCGATTGAGTGACTGCCTGAGCCAGGCTGACTCAGGCATGCGAGCGCGGCTGGCCTCCAATTTCCCACAACCGCCCGTTACTCAATACAATTGCGGCTTGTAGCCTCAACAATGCGATCGAATGAAAACTGGTAAAGCACTACCCGCCTTAACGTTAGGCGCCATTGGTGTTGTCTTTGGCGATATTGGTACTAGCCCACTTTACGCGCTTAAAGAAATCTTCAGCGGGCACCACCCAATACCGGTGACCCCTGAAAACATCCTTGGGCTGCTCTCAATGGTGTTTTGGGCCATCATGGTGTTGGTGTCGATCAAGTATGTCGCAATCATCATGCGTGCAGATAACCGTGGTGAAGGTGGCTCGCTTGCGTTGCTAGCGCTCATCACCTCGCGCCAAAATCCCGCATGGCTGTCATGGGTGCTCACAATGTTAGGGATCTTTGCTGCCGCACTGTTTTACGGCGACAGCATGATCACACCTGCCATTTCGGTGTTATCCGCAGTCGAAGGCCTTGAGATCATCGCGCCCGCCTTTAAAGATTTTGTCGTCCCGGTCACTGTTGTCGTACTCACTGGTTTATTCATGATTCAAAAGAGAGGCACGGGCGTCGTCGGCCTCTTCTTTGGCCCAATCATGATTATTTGGTTTTCGGTATTAGCGGGCTTGGGCATCAACCAGATTCTGCGTCACCCCGAAGTGTTAGTCGCACTGAACCCTGTTTATGCTTTCCAGTTCATTGGCGACTATCCCAAGCTGGCGTTTTTAGCCTTAGCTGCTGTCGTGCTTGCAGTGACTGGCGGCGAAGCGCTGTACACCGACATGGGACACTTTGGCCGTTCGCCTATTCGCCTAGCCTGGTTCGGCTTTGTCATGCCTGCTTTGGTATTGAATTATTTTGGCCAAGGGGCCTTGTTGCTGCACGACCCTCAGTCTATTCGCAATCCATTTTATATCTTGGCGCCTGACTGGGCGTTGATTCCGATGGTTGCCCTGTCAACCGTCGCGACCGTCATCGCTTCTCAAGCCGTGATCTCGGGTGCCTTTTCGGTTGCCCGGCAAGCCGTGCAAATGGGCTTACTCCCACGGATGGCAATTATTCATACCTCTGGTAAAGAAGAGGGTCAGATTTACGTGCCTTTTACAAACTGGACCCTCTACTTCGCCGTCGTGGCGCTCGTGATTGGCTTTAAATCCTCATCAAATCTTGCCGCAGCCTATGGGATTGCCGTGACCGGTACGATGCTCATCGATACAATTCTGATCGCCTTCGTGATGCGCTTGTTATGGCGCTGGCATTGGATCTTAGTACTACTGGTGGCGGGGTCGTTACTGATCATTGACTTGGCCTTTTTCTCAGCCAATGCGATCAAAATTCCAGAAGGCGGTTGGTTTCCCCTCGCAGTGGGCGTGGTCTCATTTACGGTTCTTACAACCTGGCGCCGCGGGCGCAAACTCGTGAACGAAGAAATGGCCTCGAGCAGTATGCCACTTGAATCGTTCATTCAGTTTACGGCTGATGTACACCGCGTAAGTGGCACCGCTGTCTTCATGACAAGCTCACCTGATGGCGTCCCCTCAGGACTGTTACACAATCTAAAACATAATCAAATTTTGCACGAGCGGGTCGTCTTAATGACGATTAAAACAGCCGACAAGCCTTTTGTTAAAAAGAGTCAACAAATAGAAATCCAAGACTTGGGTAAAAACTTTAGTCGGATACTGGTGACATACGGGTTTATGCAAAACCCAGATGTGCCGCGTGCGCTTCAATTGTGTGAGGCTCAAGGTTTGGCCTTTGACATGATGTCTACGACCTTCTATTTGGCGCGTGAAACCGTCGTACCTGCAGTAAAAAGCAGCTTCACGCCTTGGCGCGCGCACATCTTTAGGTTGATGTCTAAAAATGCAACAAGTGCCACTGATTTTTTCAAAATTCCAGCAAATCGAGTGGTAGAGCTTGGTACACAAATTGCGATTTAACTGAAAACTAAATTGAAAAACTCAGACCGCGATTTGAAGAACTTGAAAAACTCAGACTGTAATTTGACGAACTACTTTTGCGTTTGAACAAACACTAATAATTTCTCTCTCTAAAAATTGAGTGCCACCATGACTAGCTTAGAATTTCGCAGCGACAATTGCGGTCGCGCCGCGCCCGAGCTCATCGAGGCGCTCGTCACTGCCAACCAAGGCTCTGCGCTAGGCTATGGCGGCGATACGATCACCACCGAACTGCACACGCGGTTTAGTGACCTGTTTGAACACTCTGTTCAAGTGTTTCCGGTACCAACCGGCACTGGTGCAAACGCGTTAGCGTTAGCTGCAGTCGGCAGCCCCTTCGGCGCAGTGTATTGCAGCCCAGAGGCGCACATCAATACCTCTGAATGCAACGCGACTAGCTTTTTTGGTAGCGGTTTAAAGGTGACACCTGTGTCAGGCATTGACGGCAAAATCGACCCCGCGGCGCTTGACGATGCAATTAAAAATGCTGGCAAAGGACAGGCGCATAAAAATCAACCGCAAGCGATTAATTTAGTACAAGCAACGGATATGGGTGCGGTGTACTCTGTGCCTGAGGTCATTGCACTCAGTCAAATTGCCCGTGCGCATGAGCTCACAGTACATATGGATGGCGCGCGCTTTGCCAATGCAGTTGCCACGCTCGGTTGTACTCCAGCAGAGCTCACCTGGAAAGCCGGCGTCGACATTTTGTCGTTTGGCGTCACTAAAAACGGCGGCCTACTGACCGATGCAATCGTTGTCTTTAATCCGACGATCGCAAAGAATATCGGTTTTCATTTGCGCCGTGCAGGCATGATTTGGTCAAAAATGCGTTTTGCCTCTGCACAAATCATGGCCTACGTGCAAGATGACCTTTGGATTCGTCTGGCAAGACAATCAAACAACGCAGCATTGGCAATTGCCAGTGGTGTTCAACACCTTGAAGGTGTGAAGCTAATAGCGCCAGTTCAAGCAAATGAACTCTTTGTTCAAATGCACCCTAAAGCGATTGACGCACTGATTGAGTCTGGCGTTTTGTTTTACCGCCGAGGGGCCAATTTGTTTCGTCTGGTTTGCCGTTGGGATACCACCACAGACGAAATCAATCAGTTAATTGCACTCATCGACAAACACCGTACGAAAAGCTGATCGGCAAACATCGCACCAAGATTTGATTTCAGCCAACCATGCGCCTGACGGTCGGGCCGATCAGTTTTGAAATCAAGTGCCGATGCTTTGCAAACAAACGGTAGCCAACGCCAAAGAAAGGCTGCAACAACGGACGTGAAAATATCCAGGCTAAGGTCGGCAAACCTGCCCTTCGGTAGGCCTCAGCAAACACGGGTACACCCTTAATCAAAACCCCATCGTCATACTGACCATACATTGACGACAAGGCTTGTTGACACGTGACCCCTGCCCGTTGAGGATCAAACTGAACAGAATTAATATCAACAAACGCAAGTAATTGCTGTTGATTACGGCGTGACAAAAATACGATTTCTGCCTCACACAGTGGGCAGGCGCCGTCATAAAACAAAGTCAACTTGGCAAGGCCTTTATTCATCAACATCAACGAAAATCGTTATTCTCAATATTTTGTTCACAATGACAAGTGTACGGCCTCTCTATCAAACCTAAAGGCAAGCCCCCAGGGTTCCTGACTTCTCGTCTCAAAAGATTTAGCAAAACCCAACAATGTATAGTCTGACAAGACTGCCGGCAAAGATTTAAACTAATTTCCAATTCTCACAAGGAGCGTTCTGATGCCGTTTTGCACAGCTTGCGGTGGGCAAGTCACCGTCGAACAAAAGTTTTGCGCCGCTTGCGGCCAAGCCAATATAGCGTCGTCATCTGAACAAAAAATTGATGCGGCCGCTGTGAAATATTCTGGATTCTGGAGACGATTCGCTGCGCTTAGCATCGAAATTTCTTTTTACAACCTCGTTTTTGGCACAGTTATTTATCTAGGTGATATAGACATACTGACCATCAAACTGAGTACCACTTACTGGACCATATCGATACTAGGTGGTTTTTTGTACTACACCTTGATGACCTACAAATATGGTGGAACGCTAGGCAAGCTATTTGTTGGGCTACAAGTGCGCAGAGCGACGTCTGACGGCACTCTCAGCTACCCGCGCTGTGTTGCCAGATATGTTTCGTATTTTCTGTCTTGCATACTTTTAGGTATTGGTTTTTTTATGCAACCGTTTACCAAAAAGAAACAAGCGCTGCATGACTTCATCGCCCAAACAGAAGTGGTGGATTTGAAACGACGTCCAGCACTTCACATCTGGTTGATTAACTTCGCTTACGTTTTAACCACCTGTTTTGTACAGTGGGTTAGCATTTCCAATCTTGATTGATGGATTGATTGCGTACGCTGACTCACCTCAATCATCGTCGTCGTCATCATCTGACGACGTAGTACCAGACTTGGGCCCGGCTTTAGTAACGGGTGGATTGGCAGTACTTGTCTGAGGTTTCTTGGCTACCGCGCTTGTTGTAGGTGGTGCAACAACAGCGCTTGTTGCGGGCGGCGTACCCCCTGAGCCCTCTGAAGACTTCGAAACGGGTTCACATTCTTGATTGCCAAAGCGTTTTAAACAAACTTGCGCAGTACAACTTTTTAAGTAAGCATTGCGCGCCTGAAGATTCGTATCCACCCACTCTAACGATTGGTAGGGTACTGATCTGGTTTTCATCTCAGGTTTACAGCGGGTGTAAGTACGATTACCTTCGGTCCGGGTTTCACAGTCTTCAGCGCCCGTTGGTACCTGAACTGACCTTGTGCGTTGGACATACGTTTGCACACTATTGACAGGATATTGCCTAAACGCCGCAGGTGAGCATTCATTTTGCGCATTCAGATATTCTTTTGTTGCGCAGCCAGTCATCAAGAGCGAAAGGCCAAGAATAAGCAAATTTTTCATTTGTGTTCGGATCTTTTGGAGTAATTAAACAAGCCATTTATTTCGATTACGAGGCAATGTTACCTTATCCTAAAGGTGTAGACTAACCCTCAGGACTAGCCATAATGCCCTTGCTCATATTCTTTTCAGCCAACTCATATGAACGATGGCCAAGCGATTTCGAGAAAGAAGCTAACACATTGACTAAAACCAAGCCAAACAAAAAGGGCTAGTGTCTTGTGAACACTAACCCTTTGATATCACTGGTCGGAACGGAAGGATTTGAACCTTCGACCCCTTGCACCCCATGCAAGTGCGCTACCAGGCTGCGCTACGCCCCGAAAGAACGTAAGTATAGCAGAGCCACGCCCTATCTGAGATCGAGTTGGCCTGGGTGCGTTGCAGAGATACAGGCTTGATTCAGCATCTCTTGAATACTATGTAATTCGGTACGCAACGCGTGTAGCTCAGCCGCGGTCAAACGTACGGCTGCGTCCGGATCCTGAGGAAGTTCACGCCCTTCACTTAAACGATTGCGGGCGCCACTGATGGTGAAGCCCTGTTCGTACAAGAGTTCACGAATCTTACGGATCAGCAGCACTTCGTGATGCTGATAATAGCGTCGGTTACCGCGGCGTTTAACCGGCTTTAATTGGGTAAATTCTTGTTCCCAATAGCGCAGCACGTGAGGCTTGACACCGCAGAGATCGCTGACTTCACCGATAGTGAAATAGCGTTTTGCGGGGATCGGCGGCAAAACGATAGGCGTATCTGAAAGGGTCATTTAGAATCGTAAAAAGTGTGGTGTTGTCGATGGGCACTCAAAATCGAACATTCAAACCCACCTAAACAATCAATTTCTAACGTCAAAACACAAGACTATAAAGCACAGCTCTGTTTTATAACTCAGATTGCGACGCTTCGGTGTGTTCAACGGCTGCTTTTAACTTTTGACTGGCATGAAACGTCACGACACGACGTGCTGCGATGGGGATTGTCTCACCAGTTTTAGGATTGCGTCCGGGGCGTGGTGGCTTACTTCGCACTTGAAAATTACCAAAGCCCGACAGCTTAACTGGCTCTCCTCGTGCCAAGGCATCGCGAATTTCTTCAAAAAAAGTATCTACGATATCCTTGGCTTCGCGTTTGTTGAGCCCGACCTGCTCAAAGAGCAGATCAGACAGCTCTGCTTTGGTCAGCGTCGATGTAGATTGATTCTCAGGCACGCAAACGCCCCCCCAATTCGCACTCTGCTGCGGCCACAAGAGCCTGCATAGCGCTTTCTATTTCTGTATCTTCCAGA
>CALFXX010000003.1 GCA_937952975.1 uncultured Alcaligenaceae bacterium | reverse complement strand
AAGCGACGCCTTCGCCCAGCGCCGGCCCCGCGCCCTGCACGACGCCGCCATAGACCTGCCCGTGCAGGATCAGTGGGTTCACGGGCTGGCCCGCATCGTCGATCGTCGCGTAGCGGGTCATCTCGACCTCGCCGGTCTCGGGGTCGATCTCGACCTCGCAGACGGCGCAGCCCGTGGGATGGGCCGGGATGCGTCCATTGAGGGTCTTTTTCGCCGCAAGCGGCGCGCGCAGCACGCGCACAAGCGCGGCAAAGCCGCTTGGCGCGCTGCGCGGCGGCGCAGGTACTGTGAGCGGCAATATCAGTGTTTCATCGGGAGGTACGTATTCCCCAGGCAATTCTCCAGGTTATATGAATTTACGGTCTTCCCTGATGATGGAGAACAGTAGTATTTATCAGCAAAATATTGCTGGTTTGGCTCAGGCAAGTGCTTTAACGCCTGTCGGTCTGACTGGATATTACTCATTTGTAAATGTAGATGGTCTGATGACGATCGAGTCAGGAGCGACGTTACAGCCCGCGCTGCTCAGTCTCTTTTCTCCAAGTGAAACAAGTTACGGCAGCGCACCGTACGTCCCCAAACTAGGCGATCAGTTCAGGATGCTTACTGCCGCTGGCGGAATCATGGGTCGTTTCACCACGTTGATCCAACCAGATGGTCTCGCACCTGGCACACAGTTCGCCTCGTTCTACAACATGAACAACAGCAACAGCATTGATCTGGCGGTGATTCCTTCGTCCTATCCAACCACCATTGCCTCGGCCTCAGGTAATAAAAATGCTCAATCGGTTGGTGCCGCGCTAGACAAGATTGCACAAGCCAATGTCACCGGTACGTCCACGACTAACCAGGATGCACTGCTCTACGCAATCTCTGCTCAGAACTCCGCCGCAGGTATTGCATCCTATGCACAAAGCTTAGCGGGTGAGGTCTATGCAGCGACCGTAGCGGTGATCGCACAGACCACACAGCGCGTGCAGCAAGCCGTCCTCACCCGTCTGGGTGACACGATGGGGATCGCACTGCCATCGGCGATGACTGCAGCGGGCAATACGGTATTGATGAATTCAACCAACACGGCCTTGTCGGGTGGCGTTAGCTCCTCAGCAGTCAGCACCAACCCCGTCGTTCAGCCAGAGTCCGAATACAAAGCCCTGACCAACGGCAATATCTGGGGTGATCTAGCCTATCAAAAAGGCAATCGCGGCAGCGATAGCAATGCGGGTGGCTGGAATACGAATCTGTACCAACTGGTGTTTGGCTCAGACTTTTATGTATCTAACGGAATGCGACTCGGTGGTGGTATTGCTTTATCCAACACCACACTTAATCCTACCTACGGCTCGGGTACCATCCAGCAAGGTTCGGTCTTTGCTTACGGCAAAATGCCGATCGAGGAATACGTCATTGATGCCATGGCAAGCTTTGGGCTGAACAACAGCGATCTGTCGCGCAGTGATGTCACAAACTTAAGTGGTGGCTTTAGAAACAAATCGATCTCGGGTAACGACGCGCTGGTGAGTCTGGGGCTGAGCCGTCCGATCGATACCGAGAGTGTTCGCATCACGCCTTACGCACGTGTTACCTGGCAAATGGTGACGCAGTCAGGTGTGAACGAGGGCGATACGGCCTCGGCCTTAAGCGTGAATCGCTACACGGGCAATGGCGTGCGTGGTGTGCTCGGTGTGGCACTTGGCTCTAAAACGAATAATCCGATGACGGAACAGTACACCTACCGAGCCTATGTGGGAGTGGGTGCTGACAGCTCAGGCTTGCTGAATCCGACACTGAACGCCTCACTGGCTGGCATGGGTACAACGATCACGACGCCGAATGCAGGTTCGACCTTCGTGCAGGCTGGCTTGTATGGCACGGCGAAGGTCTCGGATAACGCCTATGCGTTTGCAGGCCTGTCAGGCGAAGCGCGTAGTGGGCAGACCTTGGGTGCAGTCAATGTGGGTCTTAGGATTCAGTTTTAACGGATCAGGACAATTGAGTAATTTAGTTGGTAACCGATCCCTCTGATAGAGCGAATGATTGGGCTAGTCTTTTGATCACAGTCAAAGGTATCAAAGACCTTTTTTTTCAGGCGAGAGACAATGTTTTCAAGAGATCGTTTATCAAGCGATTTCCTAAGATGTTGACGCTCAAGTTCTGAAAAAATCGTATCGTTTTCAAGGATATGATCCGGAGCCATAATTAAAATTTTGATTAAGTGCATTTCAGTAGGTGTCAATTGTAAATTTTTGCTGTAATGCGTATTGAATAGCTCTCCGGTTTCAGTACTTATACTCCACGTCGAGTTAATTGGAGTAATTTCAAATCTTCTCTCCAGGCTGCCTAGTGCTGCGAGGATTTCTTCGTGATCCGCTGTGCTTTTTCCTAGATAAATATCAGCACCCCGTTTGTAGCCCTCTATGCGGTCCGCTCTGGCAGTGCGCCCTGTCAGCAGAATAATGCCTACTGCTGAGTAGACGGCCTTGACTTGCTGGGCAATTTCAAAACCACTTAGCCCTGGTAACGAAAGGTCTAATATCAGCAGATGGATATTATTTGTATCAATTTCGTCGTTGACATTTTGACCGGTGTTCGCCTGAAAAACCTCATAGCCTGAACGTGTCAGGAAATCTGATAACTCGAAACGGTAGATTTCGTCATCTTCGATAATCAGTACCCTGTTGTTTAAGGGAATCATGTCTTTTGGCCGACCGGGAGAAATAAAGAAAAAGTAATGATATTTTCGTTGATCAAAGCTTTCAGTTCACCGCCGAGCCGGATACTTAACGCTTGACTAAGATGCAAACCAAGGCCTGTGCCAGAAATGTTTTTAACTGAAGGGCTACGATAGTAGCGATCAAAAATATGTTTTAAATC
>CALFXX010000002.1 GCA_937952975.1 uncultured Alcaligenaceae bacterium | reverse complement strand
GGTCGCACGTCGTTTTTGTCAGCACCGACCCTGCAGGGGATGCTTGAGGGCGGTGTGCCGATTACGATCGACGGTCAGGTCATCGGCGCAGTGGGCGTGTCTGGCGTAAAGTCATCTGAAGATGCCGAGATCGCCTCAGCAGGCATTGCTGCTTTAACGGCCTAACGCTTGAGTCCTGCCTGATGAGCGTCAGGCAGGGTTTGAACCTTGCACAGCTCAGGTCTCAACAGCACTTCGCTCAGCGTATAGATATTTTTTTACAGACACCAGAAAAATCACGAATAGATACTGGCTACCACGGAGACTGCAGTCATGGCGAACTCAATCGAATCTACCCTAGTTGAAACGCGTGTATTTCAACCGCCACAGAGCTTTGTTGAGCAGGCGCATGTGGCCGGCCAGGCAGGCTACCAGGCACTGCTCGAAGCGGCCGACCGCGATCCCGATGCCTTTTGGGCGAAGCAGGCGCGTGAGCAGTTGCACTGGACCAAGCCGTTTACTAAGGTATTGGATGAGTCACGTGCGCCGTTCTTCGAGTGGTTTGGTGACGGTGAATTAAATGTCTCGGCTAACTGTTTAGATGCCAACTTAAAAAACGGCAATGCCAACAAAGTTGCGATTATTTTTGAAGCAGACGATGGTGCTGTCAAAAAAATTACGTATCAAGAACTGCACGATCGTGTGTGTCAGTTGGCCAACGGCCTAAAAGCTTTGGGTTTCCAAAAGGGCGAGCGCTCGATCATCTATATGCCCATGTCGATCGAGGCTGTGGTCGCAATGCAAGCTTGCGCCCGACTGGGTATCACGCACTCAGTGGTGTTTGGTGGTTTCTCGGCTAAAAGTCTGCACGAGCGTATTACTGACGTGGGTGCAAGCCTGGTGTTGACTGCCGACGAGCAAATGCGCGGCGGTAAGGCGATTGCCCTTAAGCCCGCGGTAGACGAGGCGTTGGCGATGGGCGGATGCGAGGCCGTGCGCCATTGCATCGTTTACAAACGCACAGGCGGAAAAATCGCTTGGGATGCCAAGCGTGACTTGTGGCTGCACGATGTGGCTGATAACCAAGCGACCACCTGCGAACCGGTCGCTGTCGGTGCTGAACACCCTTTGTTTATTTTGTATACCTCGGGCTCAACCGGCAAACCCAAAGGCGTGCAGCACTCGTCGGGCGGTTATTTACTGTGGGCCAAGCTCACCATGCAATGGGTGTTTGATGCAAAAGCCAAGGATATTTTTTGGTGTACGGCGGACGTAGGTTGGGTGACGGGTCATACCTATATCGCGTATGGCCCTTTGGCTGCAGGTTTGACGCAGATTGTGTTTGAGGGTGTGCCAACCTATCCCAATGCAGGGCGTTTCTGGAAAACCATTCAAGAACAAAAAGTATCAATTTTTTACACGGCACCGACTGCGATTCGTTCGTTGATCAAAACGTCAGATGCCGATGCCGCCGTGCATCCGCAGAGCTTTGATTTGTCGAGCTTGCGTTTGCTGGGGTCGGTGGGCGAACCCATTAATCCAGAGGCTTGGATGTGGTATCACACCAACGTGGGCGGTGGTCGTTGCCCCATCGTGGATACCTGGTGGCAAACCGAGACGGGTGGTCATATGATCACGCCGATGCCAGGCGCAACGCCGCTAAAACCCGGTTCGTGCACGACACGCTTGCCCGGTATCACCGCGGCAATTGTCGATGAGGTGGGTGGTGATGTCGAGGCAGGGCATGGTGGCTTCTTAGTCATCAAGCGCCCGTGGCCGTCAATGATTCGTGGCATCTGGGGCGACCCAGAGCGCTACGTGAAAAGCTATTTTCCGCCAGAGTTGGGTGGCTATTACTTGGCGGGCGACGGCGCGCAATGCGATAAAGATGGTTGCTTCTGGATTATGGGTCGCATCGATGACGTGCTCAATGTTTCAGGTCATCGCTTAGGCACGATGGAGGTCGAATCGGCCTTGGTGGCGCATGAAATGGTTGCCGAGGCTGCCGTTGTGGGGCGCCCTGATGCCACCACGGGTGAGGCGGTCGTGGCCTTCGTTGTATTGAAGCGTGCGCGCCCTGAGGGTGATGAGGCGATCGCGTTGGGTAAGCAACTGCGTGACTGGGTGGCCAAAGAGATCGGTCCAATTGCCAAACCTAAAGAGATTCGTTTTGGTGATAACTTGCCTAAAACACGTTCGGGCAAAATCATGCGTCGGCTATTGCGTGTGGTGGCCAAGGGTGAGGCTATCACTCAAGATATTTCAACGCTTGAAAACCCAGCGATTTTGGATCAGTTGTCTAAGCCGGTTTAAGGGCGTCGTTTAGCTCACACTGGCTTTTGTGCTTTGTATATAAAGTCATTGGATGAAGCGTTGATCGATTGGTCTAGAGCCCTGTTCAGGGCTCTTTTTTTTCAGTTTGCCACCTGGGTAAAGTATGACCTTAGAAGAGTTTTTAGCTGTTCACGACTTGGCGTTTGAGCGTTACGAGCATCCGGCTGTGATGACGGTTGCAGAGTCTGAGTTATTGGCTCCTCAGATGCCCGGCGCTAAAACAAAAAATCTGTTTTTGCGCGATAAAAAGGGCTCGAAGTATTTTCTGGTCACCATCCCGGCCGCCTTGAGCGTGAACCTCAAACAATTGGGTGATGTGCTTGGCGCTGGTCGTTTGAGCTTCGCTTCAGCTGACCGATTATTGACCAACTTGGGTGTGACCCCGGGTTCAGTGACTTTGTTGGCATTGGTCAACGATATTGCGCACAACGTGCAGTTTGTCATCGATCAGGCCTTGTGGGATGCCTCTGCGGTACAGGCTCACCCTCTGGTTAACACAGCGACGATGGTGGTGCCACACGCCGACCTTGTTAGGTTTTTAGCAGCCACCGGACACGCACCTCAAATTATTTCTGTGCCTGCCGATACTGTAGAAGATGACGTGCTTTCAACTAAGCCTTAAGTTGATCAGTCTTGGTCTAGGCTGTTAGTGTTTCGATTGTGGGTGCTCAGTTAAGAATACTCTTAAGGCTGCATTGATACGTGTCTGCCACCCTTTGCCCGTCGCCTTGAAGGCGGCCAGCAAGTCGGCGTCAAGCCTCAGAGCGGTAAACACTTTTGTTTCTGCTGCTTTGGGTCGGCCTCTGGGCCGCTTCATTGCAAGCACCTGAGCGTATTTTTCTGAACCAAAAAAGTCAGCGGCGTTTTGCGCCTTATCAGATAGGTTGAATACAAGCTCAGGGTTGTCTGGATCAGCCGCGATTCCCGCACTAATCTGTGCGTCTTCTTTGGCTGTCGGATACCGTGTATTGGGTTTCAGTTTTGGCATAACCTTTTATTTCTCGAAAATTAGCTTTGCGCAAACTGATGACACGAAGGGCGTCGCTACGTTCGCAAAACACCAGTACGCACAGCCTGTCAGAAATGTACCCAATCGCCTGAAACCTAGTTTCGAGGTAACTTCGACGCTGATCCTGTTTGATAAGTGCTGTTTCCCACTCAAATTCTATGACTTGTTCGAATTTAAGACCGTGCTTGGCGAAATTGCTAAAGTTTTTGAGCACATCGTATTCATAATTCAATTATTGTATCAACAAAAAATAAGTTGGAATGCTTGATTTGCGTTGCCATCCTATAGATGTCCATTGACCAATACATCCGTAGCTGGACTGTTTGGTCACATGTGCTGGGTCAAAAATTGAACAATGGTTGCATCATGCTGTTTTGACGCAAACTCCAGTTAAGATGCTGATGCCTATCCTCTGGAGCCAGACCATGCTATTTGCCTTGTTAATTGCGGTGCACACCTTGTCAGCGGTTGTTTGGGTGGGTGGGATGTTCTTGATGCACTCGTCGCTGCGCCCGGCTGCTACGACATTGCTTGAACCCCCCGCGCGCCTGCCTTTACTCTGTGGCGTGATGTCACGCTTTTTTATTTGGGTCAAAGCAGCGATCACGTTGTTGTTTGTGACCGGCATTTGGCTGATCTCTTTGCACGGCAGTTTTGGCAAAGCGGGCTGGCATATTCACCTGATGGTCTTGATTGCAGTGATCATGACCGCGATTTTTGGAATGATTTATGGTGTTCCGTTTAAGCAGCTAAAAGCCGCTGTCGCCGCCAAAGATTGGCCAAAGGGTGGCGCGGCAATGGCAAGCATCCGCAAATTGATTTTCATCAACTTGATGCTTGGCCTGATCACTGTCGCGGTTGGGGCGGGCGGGCGTTATTTGCCGCTGTAATTACATCACAGCGCCAATCTGCCAAGGCACAAACTCGCTTTGTCCATAGCCATGGATTTCGCTTTTTGTGCGCTCGCCTGAAGCCACTTTGATAATCAACTCAAAAATCTGCGCGCCTTTTTCGGCGATTGACATGCCGTCATCGACGATCTCGCCGCAGTTGATGTCGATGTCTTCGCTTTGACGCTTCCATAGGGCGTTGTTGGTCGACAGCTTGATTGAGGGCGTGGGTGCGCAGCCGTAGGCCGAGCCGCGTCCGGTAGTAAAGCAAATCATGTTGGCGCCACCGGCGACCTGCCCGGTAGCCGATACGGGGTCGTAGCCCGGCGTATCCATATACACAAAGCCTTTGGTCGTAACAGGTTGTGCATACTCGTACACAGCCTCTAAGCGCATGGTGCCACCTTTGGCCACGGCACCCAATGATTTTTCTAGAATCGTTGTTAAGCCGCCTGCTTTGTTGCCCGCTGACGGGTTGTTGTTCATTTCGCCTTGGTTGCGCGCGCAATAGTCTTCCCACCAATGGATGCGTTCGATGAGTTTTTCGGCTACGGCAGGGCTTGCAGCGCGTCGTGTCAGCAAGTGTTCGGCACCATAGATTTCTGGGGTCTCAGACAAAATGGCAGTGCCGCCGTTTTGAACGAGTAAGTCAACGGCAACACCCAGTGCAGGATTGGCTGAGATGCCCGAGTAGCCATCCGAGCCACCGCATTGCAGGCCGAGTGTTAAGTGGCTGACCGGCACGTCAGTCCGTACGACTTGATTGGCATGCGGCAACATTTGCTGAATCAGTTCAACGCCCTTGCGCACAGTCTTTTGTGTGCCACCGGTCTCTTGGATGTTGAAGGTTTGAAACAACGGGTTTTCTGATAATTTTTCGGCGCTGAGTAAATCACTAATTTGATTCGTCTCGCAGCCCAGCCCCACCATCAAGACGCCGCAAAAATTGGCATGGCGTGTGTAGCCTGATAGGGTGCGGCGCAAGACATCGATGCCTTCGCCAGTGCTGCCCATGCCGCAACCGCTGCCCATCGTGAGCGCGACAACACCATCGACATTTGGAAACGCTGCCAAGGCTTCGGGGTGCGTCTCGCGGTCAAAATGGCTGGCAATCGCACGCGCTGCAGTCGCCGAGCAATTCACGCTGGTCAAAATGCCTAAATAGTTTCGGGTGGCGACGCGACCGTCGGCACGCACAATGCCTTTAAACGTGCGTGGCGTGGCGACAAATTGTGTTGGTTTGGCGTCGACCCCAATCGCGTAGTCACGGCTAAAGGCACCCCCTTCAGCCCCGATGCTTAAGTTGTGTATGTGTACATGCGAACCGGCTTCAATGTCGGCACTGGCAAAGCCGATGATCTGGTTATAGCGACGAACCGGTTCACCTTGCGTGATTTTTTTTGTAGCAACTTTATGACCAGGTGGTACCAGGCCTCGAATTGTCAGATTTTCAGAGGCAAGTTTTGTGCCCGAAATGAGCTGATGGCGTGCAATCACCACATCATCTTGAGGATGAAGACGAATAACCGGTTCCATGAGGTTTCCTATTCTTTGACGGATCCGGTCATGCCAGATACGTAATATTCAACGAAAAATGAGTAAATAAAAGCGACCGGCAGCGAGCCCAAGAGCGCGCCAGCCATGAGTGAGCCCCAATGATACACATCGCCTTCAACGAGTTCAGTGATCACACCCACTGGCACTGTCTTAATCTCAGATGATGAGACAAACGTGAGTGCGTAAATGAATTCGTTCCAAGAAAGGGTAAAGGCAAAAATGCCTGCCGAGATTAAGCCTGGTACCGCCAAGGGCAAAATAATGCGGGTAAGAATTTGCCAGCGGGTGGCACCATCGATCATCGCGCATTCTTCGAGCTCGAAGGGGATCGTTCTGAAGTAACCCATCAGCAACCACGTGCAAAAAGGCACCAAAAAGGTGGGGTAGGTCAAAATCAACGCCATGCGTGTATCGAACAGGCCATACTGATACACGATGCTCGCCAGCGGAATAAAAATAATCGAAGGTGGTACGAGGTAGGCAAAAAAGATCAGCATACCGACGGCCTTCGAGCCTTTGAAGCGCAGACGTTCAATTGCATAAGCCGCCAGCACCGATGTGAAAAGTGAAATGAAGGTCGCGCATACCGAGACGATCACAGTATTAAGTAACCAAGCCGGATAGGACGTATGAAATAAAAGCTTTTTGAAATGCGCCAGTGTTGGATTGATCAGCCAGAAAGGATTGCCGGCCTTTGCGAGGAGCTCTTCATTGGGTTTGAACGCCGTCATTCCCATCCAATAAAACGGAAACAACAATACGATCAGCATGATGCCCAGAGGGATGTAAACCGTGACCCAACGTCGCGGCAGCGAAACTAAAAAATCCATCCCTTCACTATTTTTGTTGGCCACGGCCCACCCCTAATATTATTTGTCTGAGCCTTGCTGCCAAGCGCGACGCTGTAAACCAAAATAACTAAACATGATGGCGGCCAGCAATAAAGGCACCATCATTGTTGCGATGGCTGCGCCTTCACCCATTGAGCCGCCCGGGATCGCACGCTGAAAGGCAAGTGTGGCCATCAGATGGGTTGCGTTCAAGGGGCCGCCCCGCGTTAGTACATAAATGAGTTGAAAATCGGTAAAAGTGAATAAGACTGAAAACGTCATCACCACGGCAATGATCGGTGTGAGTAAAGGCATGGTGATAAACCGAAATTGTTGCCAGGGCGTTGCGCCGTCGATAGATGAGGCTTCGTAGTAGGAGGGTGAAATCGTTTGCAGACCCGCTAAGAGCGAAATTGCGACAAAGGGGATACCACGCCAGACGTTGGCGATAATGGTTGACATCCGTGCCAGCCAAGGGTCGCCTAAGAAGTCAATGTACGTGTCGATGATTCCCATCTTCACGAGTAGCCAGCTGACCACAGAAAACTGCGTGTCATAGATCCACCAGAAGGCGATCGCGCTCAGCGCCGTTGGCACAATCCAGGGTAACAACACTACCGCTCTAAAAAAAGATTGAAAGGGTAATTTTTTATTTAGGATGATCGCAAGCCAAAGACCTAGAAAAAACTTGGCGATGCTTGCGACGATAGTGTAGAAAAGGGTGTTAAACACCGACAGCATAAAGACGCTATCGGTAATGAGATAAGTGAAATTTTCAAAGCCGATCCAGACGCCAGGCCGACCAACCTTGGCATCCGTAAAACCAAGCCAGGTGCCGAGCACCAACGGATAGGCGAGCAGCCCAATCAGTAGCAACGCCGCTGGTACCATAAACGCGATTCCTAACGCATGGCGGTTGGATTGAAAGCGTTCAAGTAACGAAATAGGTTTCATCTTTTTCTTCGTGAGGCCTCGCCGGTTAGGGCGAGGGGTACGTCTGAGTCAATCGGAGTGAACTTGCGTGAATACGAGGTTGATCTTTCACCCAGTATTCACGTTTCGCGTCGCTCGACTTAGGTTTTGTAGTAACGCTTTGCCCGATCTGCTGCACGTTGTGCGGCTTCTTTGGGTGTCTTGTTACCACTGGCCGCTTCGGCAACCATGTCCAGAACGATATAGTCAGCCAGACACGCTGCTGATGCAGCACCCAGCGGGCCAGAATACCCGTGGTTGGTCACCATGGCAGGGATCTCGCCATACGGTATGGCTTTTGGATCTGAGGTCCAAATCGGGTTATTTGCATAGGCTTTTAAGGTTTGCGCACCGTAGCCGATTGATTTTTCAAGCCAGGGATTGTATTGCTCGGCTTCCATCAGCCAGCGTGCCAGTTCACGTGAGGCATTTGGAAACTTCGTGTGCGCAAACAACATCATCTGCGTGATTTGTGCGAGTTCCATGGGACGACCAACAGGCCCAACCGGAAAGTGCGCGTGCTGGATATCTTTTGCCATCTCTTGCATCTTAGCGTCAGCCGACATTTTGGCCGCGTAGTAGACCGAGATCCCGTTGGCCGTCAAACTGATTTGCCCGTCAAGAAACGCCTTGTTGTTGTTTGGATCTTGCCATGACAGCGTGCCGGGGACGAAGGTTTTGTAAAGTTCTGCGGCGTATTCGAGCGAGGCAATTGTCTCGGGTGAGTTGACGACCACATTCCCTTTTTCATCGACCAAGCGCCCGCCGTGCGACCACAGTAGCCAATGCACCCAGTTATTACCATCACCCACCGCCTTGCCCAACGCAAAGCCGGCAGGGGTACCTTTGGCTTTGAGATTTTGGCAGAGCTTTAAAAAGCCGGCTGTATCTTTTGGAATAGCCTCAAAGCCTGCCGCTTGAATTTGGCTTTGACGATAGACCAATGCGTTGGCAATCACGGCCCAGGGCACGGCAATCCATTTCTTATTCAACTGACCATATTGTTGAGCGACGTCGTACCAGCCGCCATACTTGTTGCCCAAGTAGGTGCAAAGCTCGGTGACATCCAGTAACTTCGTAGGATATTGAAACGGATCATCAAACCAACCCATAATGATATCTGGACCACTGCCCACATTCGCGGTCACGGCAGCTTTGGGTCGAATATCTTCAAAGCCTTCGTTATCGACACGAACTTCAACGCCCGTGGCTTTCGTAAAATTTGCAATATTGATCATGAATTGATCTTCATCGCCTTGTACAAAACGCTTCCAGCGCAACACGCGCAACTTTGCGTCGGCCTCTGGCTTATAAGACAGGGTAGGCGTTTGAGCCAGGGCAAAGGGGCTGTAGCTGCTCAGGGCGCTTGCGCCCGCTACGGCTAAACCGGTACCGATAAACTCACGACGAGAAACATCTTTCATTTTGATCTCCTAGGTCAGGGGGCAGTAAGCTGCTCTGGACTGCGTTGTGTCAAACTAAAAAAATAACGAGGCTACAGCTGCGGTTGTTGCAAAACGGTGATAAAAATAATCAAGACAACACTCAAGCACTTTTTAAAAACTAGACAAAATAGATAAGGTCACACTCAGGCGCTTGTTGACGACAAAACAAAGCCGGTCTTTGCATCAAATAAATGGCAACGTTCAACGTCTGGACGCAATCTCAACACTTGCCCAGGCTGAACATCCACGCGCTCATGAAAGACGATGGACATGGGTGTGCCGCTGAGTTCGCCAGTGATAAAGGTTTCGGCGCCCGTGGGTTCGATGACATTGGCTTTGACTGAAAGCTGACCCGCTTCATCGATGATCAGATGTTCAGGTCGAGTCCCGAATAAAGCCTCTTGGCCGTCTTGCCCAACAAGCTGTGGGCGTACAACAATGCGTACGCCATCGCGTAATTCGATGGCGGTATTTCCTTGTTGATGCCGCAGCACGCCAGGTAGCATGTTCATCGCAGGTGAGCCAATAAACCCGGCAACAAAGGTGTTCACGGGATGCTCATACAGCTCAAGCGGCCCACCGGTTTGCTCAATGATGCCATCACGCATCACTACAATCTGATCGCCCATCGTCATGGCTTCGATTTGATCGTGGGTCACGTAGACCGACGTTGTTTTTAAACGTTGGTGTAGAGCTTTAATCTCTGTACGCATCTGTACGCGTAATTTCGCGTCGAGATTTGAAAGCGGCTCGTCAAATAGAAACACTTGAGGGTCGCGCACAATGGCACGACCCATCGCTACGCGTTGTCGTTGCCCGCCTGATAGCTGGCGTGGATAGCGCTCAAGCAATTCGGTCAGCCCAAGAATTTCAGCGGCACGTTGCACGCGCGCTTCGCGATCTTGTTTGCTGGCTTTCGCTAACATAAGCGAAAACGCCATGTTGTCACGCACCGTCATGTGCGGATAAAGGGCGTAGTTTTGAAATACCATCGCGATATCGCGCTCTTTGGGTTGCATCGTGTTGACGCATTGATCGCCGATAAAGATTTCTCCGGCAGTCACCTCTTCAAGCCCGGCTAGCATGCGTAGCAGCGTTGATTTGCCGCAGCCCGAGGGGCCTACCAATACTGTGAATGAGCCCTCCGGGATATCGATGTCGACACCATGCAAAATCTCGGTGTCTTGAAAAGATTTTTTGACTCCGCGTAAGGTCACACTGGCCATTAGCGAACTCCCTTTGTAACGATGTAGTCGGGCTTACCCGTGCGCGCAAAGGTAATAATGTTTTGTGCGGCCTTGCTGCGCAATTCAATTTCAGCCTCTTGCGAATAAAAAGCTGCGTGAGGCGTCAAAATCGTACGAGGGTGCTTGACTAAGGGATGATCGCCAGGCGGTTCTTGTGGCAACACATCAAGCGCCAAACCACCCAGCTGACCCGAGTTAAGCGCGGCCAAAGCATCGTCAACATTGACCAGGCCGCCACGCGCCGTGTTGACCAAGTAGCTTCCTGGCTTCATCAGATTCAATACCTTGCTGTTGACGATGTTGCGTGTTTCATCGTTAAGAGGTGTGTGCACTGAAATAATATCGGCGGTGGCAAAAAGCTCGGTCATGTCCACCCGTTCAACATAGGGCGGAAAGTCATAGGCCATGATGTGTGGATCACACGCAATGACCTTGCCGTAGGTTTCGCGCGCGAGATGTGCAAAGCGACGACCGATACGACCCATACCCAGCACACCCACGGTCATATTTGATGGGCGTTTGAGCATACCGGGTGTGAGGTAATGCCATTTACCGGCGCGGATATCGCGGTCATAAAAAGACAGATGTCGAGTCAGATTCAAGGCCATCGCAAAGGCGTGGCTCGCGACTTCATGTACGCCATAGTCAGGTGAGTTACCGACCCAAACGCCACAGGCTTGGGCGTCATCGGTATTGATGGTGTCAAAGCCCGCACCATAGCGGCTAACAATTTTTAACCCAGGCAGGGCTTCAAAGACCTTACGATTTGCCGGTGCGTATTGAAGCAAAAATGCGTCAGCGTCTTTGCCAGCTGCAATCACTTCGTCTTCAGTTTTACATTGCGCTGTGGTGACGGTTAAGCCCGCCTGCCGAAATAAACCCAGCTCAAGGTCTACGTTCGGAAAATCGAAATCGGTGATGAGTACTTTCATGATGCGAGCGGCCTTTGGCTGAATGCGAGCCGTGCAAAACAACTGTGCGCGGCGATTGTTTGTTTGACTTGCGATGGCAAAGGATATTATGGTTGAACCTACAGAGCAATTGGTCTGACCAATTTTTTTGTATAAAACGGGAAAACCCTTAACCAATTCAAGGCGAATACGATGTCTAAACCGGCCCAATACGATTTTTCTGGCAAACATGCAGTCATTACCGGTGGTGCAGCTGGGATTGGTGAGGCCTGTGCGGCGCGGCTGATCGGCGGCGGTGCAACAGTGACCATTTGGGATCGCGATGCTAAAAGCTTGTCTGAGGCTCAGGCGCGCTTAGGTGCTTCGGCCCACGGGGTGCAAGTCGACGTATCTGATGAGCACTCGGTCGCGCAGGCCGTGAAGGCGACGCTTGCGTTTGGGTCTTCAATTGATATTTTGGTCAATAGCGCTGGTATCACGGGCCCTAATGTGACGGTGATCGATTACCCGGTCGATGAGTGGAATCGTGTCTTTGACATCAATGTGCGTGGCACGTTTTTGACTTGTCGCGCGATCGCACCTCTCATGAAGCAAGCGAACGGTGGCAAGGGCTATGGACGCATTGTCAATATCGCCTCGGTCGCAGGCAAAGAAGGCAATCCCAATGCTTCTGCCTATAGTGCGTCAAAGGCCGCTGTGATGGGTCTCACTAAATCCTTAGGTAAAGAGCTTGCCAACACCGAGATTAAAGTCAATTGCATCACGCCCGCAGCAGTTAAAACCGGCATGTTTGCGCAGATGACGCAGCAGCATATCGACTTCATGTTGTCTAAGATTCCGATGAATCGTTTTGGTGAAGTGCAAGAAATTGCGAACTTGGTTGCTTGGCTGTCGTCTGACGAAGTCAGTTTTTCGACGGGTGCCGTGTTTGATATTTCAGGTGGTCGCGCAACGTATTAAGCTTTTTTAGAAAGAGATTGTCATGACTCAAGTCAGCGCTGCACGTCCGGCCTATTCAAGCGAAGCGCTTGTTCAATGGGCCAATCACCTCTTGATCGCGGCCGGGCTCGATCCTGATATGTCACTGGTGGTTGCGCAAACGCTGGTTGAGGGTGACTTGCTTGGTCATGATACGCATGGCTTGGCGCTTTTGCCGGGCTACCTGAAAGATGTTGAAGCAGACGGCATGACCCGCGAGGGCGAGTACCGCGTGGTGAGCGCCAAGCCCGCCGCGCAGTTGTGGGATGGTATGCGCTTACCCGGGCCTTGGTTAATTGAGCGTGGGCTCGATGTATTGATTCCGGCCGCGCGCGAGTTAGGCGTGGCGTCACTCGCGATTAAGCGTAGCCATCACATCGCCTGTTTGGCCGTGTATTTGATGCGTGCTGCCCGAGAAGGGTTTTTGATGGTGCTCGCCAGTTCAGATCCCAACGTAGCAAGTGTGGCGCCGTATGGCGGCACGCGTGCTGTCTTCACCCCTAACCCGATTGCGATGGGGTTTCCGTGTTCGCGCGGCGATGTGTTGATCGATATCTCGGCATCGATCACGACCAACGGCATGAGTAATCGCAAGGCCGCTGCTGGCGAGAAATTTGCCGAAGAGTGGTTGCTCGATGCGCAAGGCATGCCCACCAACGATCCGGCGGTGTTCAGTCAAACACTACCTGGCACAATTTTGCCCATTGGCGGGTTGACCTATGGACATAAAGGCTTTGGCTTAGGGTTGATGGTCGAAGCGTTAACCGGTGGTTTGTCTGGCTTTGGTCGTGCCGATCCTAAAGAAGGGTGGGGCGCGACGATCAATATCACGTTGTACGACCCCGACGCCTTTGGCGGCAAGCAAGACTTTTTAAGGCAGATGGATCAGTTGGCGGATTCTTGCTTACAGAATCCGCCGCGCCCGGGGGTCTCTAGGGTGCGTTTGCCAGGCCATGCAGGGCTCGCTGCGCGCGCAGCGCAACTCGCTTCGGGGGTCAGGCTTCACCCTTCGCTCTTACCTGCCTTGGCGCCTTTTGCTGAGCGCTTTGGTTTGGCTGTACCTGCTCCGCTTAACACTTGAGTGCGCGGGGTGTTGCTCGCGTGACTGCCCGATGGCAGCGTTGTGCCATCCACGCCAATGCCGGCTCCTGCGGGCTCGGCATTTTTTAGCCAACTTGCTGAAAACCGCTTATAGGCGCGATCCATGTGATGCCGCATCGCAGCGCGAGCGCGGTCAGGATCTTGCGCGGTGACTGCGCGAAGCACCGCGCGATGCTCTTTGATGGCTTGATCCCACGTGACCTTGGTATCGAAGTAGTTAGAAAGCCTCGAAAAGAGCACCCCCATGCGGGCGTCGAACATTTGTTCGACGAGGCTCGCCAAGACTTGGTTGCCTGTCGCGCGCGCCATGACGGCATGAAACTGACGATCGGCTTCAAGAGGGTTTTGTTGTTTTGCAGCTAAAACCACCATGTTCTGCAACGCCTGTTCAAGTTCAAGCAGATTATCAGGGGTTCGACTTGCAGCGGCTTGCGCCGCGATCTCAGCTTCGATCAGTGCGCGCGCTTGAATGAGCTCAAAGGGGGCAAATTCTTTAACCGCGTTTGGCTTGCTTTGTTTGCGCGGGTTGGGCTTGCACACGTACACCCCCGAACCCATTTTGATCTGTACGAAACCCATCACTTCTAGTGCGATTAAGGCTTCACGTACTGAGGGGCGAGAGACTTTGAACTGTTCAGCTAAGTCGCGCTCAGAGGGCAAACGGCTATTGACGGCAAACTCGCCAGCTTGGATCAGTTGTAAAACCTGATCGGCAATCTGTTGGTAGACACGGCGAGTATCAAGGGCTTGGGTCGTCATGATTTCATTTTGACACGAAAACTGGTAAATTGGTCAAGCCAATTTGGCAATATCATTAGGGACAGTCAGCATGCGTTTGCAAGGAAAAACAATTCTGGTCACCGCCTCAGGGCAAGGAATCGGCCGTGCGTGTGCGCTGGCGATGGCTCGCGAAGGCGCGACTGTTTGGGCAACCGACATTAAACAAGACCTGCTCGATGCCTATAAAGGTGTACCTAACATTAAGACCCACACGCTTGATGTATTAAGCACAGCCGACGTCGATGCGTTTGCAAAAAAGATTGGCAAGATTGATGTCTTGTTTAATTGTGCGGGCTTCGTGCATCAAGGTGACATCATGCAAGTCAGCGACGCTGACTGGGATTTCAGCATGGATTTGAACGTCAAATCTATGTATCGCACGATCCGTGCGTTTTTGCCTGGCATGCTTGAGCAAGGCAAGGGCAGTGTCATCAACATGGCCTCTGCGGCTTCTAACATTAAGGGCGCACCCAATCGCGTGATTTACGGCGCCTCGAAAGCCGCAGTGATTGGTTTGACGCGCGCCTTGGCCGCAGATTACGTTGCACGTGGCATCCGATTTAATGCTATCTGCCCAGGTACGATCGAGTCTCCTTCATTAGGTGATCGTATTCAAGCCGTGTCTGCTCAAACTGGCAAAACGGCGGCAGAGGCGCGTGACATGTTCGTATCCCGTCAGCCAATCGGTCGTATTGGCAAGCCCGAAGAGATCGCTTATCTGGCGGTCTATCTCGCTTCAGACGAGTCGTCGTTTACAACGGGTACCTCGCAGATTATTGACGGTGGTTGGTCGTTGTAATGCTTGCGATGCAACGACGTGAGTGCAATGACTTGGGATAAGAATTTTGTTTGTTCTGTATTTTGATTGATTGAATCGCTCGCTCTTTATTTTTATTTTTTCAACACGAAGGAAACTGCATGAAACTCGTACGCTACGGTGCCAAGGGTAAAGAAAAACCAGGTTTGATTGATAAAGAAGGCAAACTGCGTGACTTGTCAGGCGTGATCGCAGATATCACCAATGATCAGTTGTCTTCTGCAGCCTTAAAGAAGCTCGCTAAGATTAAAACTAGCACCTTGCCCCTCGTAAAGGGCAAACCACGTTTCGGCGTGCCGATCGCCAACATGGGTAAGTTTTTGGCGATTGGTTTGAACTACTCAGATCATGCCGAAGAAGCCGGCATGCCAATCCCGAAAGAGCCCATCATGTTTTACAAGGCTGATACTAGCCTGACTGGCCCGAACGACAATGTGATGTTGCCCAAGGGTTCAAAAAAATCAGATTGGGAAGTCGAACTCGGTATCGTGATCGGTAAAAAAGCGCGTTACGTCAGCAAAAAAGATGCACTCAAGCATGTGGCGGGCTATTGCGTGGTGAACGACGTGTCAGAGCGTGAATACCAAATCGAGCGTGGCGGCACGTGGGATAAGGGCAAAGGTTGCGATACCTTTGGCCCAGTTGGCCCTTGGTTGGTGACCACCGACGAAATCAAAGATCCACAAAAATTAGATATGTGGCTTGATGTGAACGGTAAGCGTTTTCAAACCGGCAACACCAAGACCATGATTTTTGATGCGGCCACCATCATCAGCTACGTTAGTGAATTCACAACACTGATGCCAGGCGACATCATTACAACCGGTACGCCTCCTGGTGTTGGGATGGGCGTCAAGCCTAAGCCACGTTACCTGAAAGCAGGTGATGTGATGACGCTGGGGATTGAAGGCCTTGGTCAGCAATCACAAAAAGTTGTCGCGTTTAAAAAGTAAGTCACTTTATCGCAGTCGTAATCTCTCACCCCTCAGGTGCATGCTCTTACCAAAAGGCATGCTCGTGAGGGGTGAGAACCAATAGAAGATCACTCAGGAGTCTTGAATGGCGAAGTCAGAGAAAAGCAAAAAACCGGCAGCACCAAGCCGTTCAAGCCAGTGGTTTTCGCGCAATGATATTTACGGGTTTATCTATCGAAGCTGGACAAAAAATCGTGGTATCCCGCACGATCAGTTCGATGGGCGACCCGTCATTGGTATTTGTAACACCTGGTCTGAACTGACACCTTGTAATTCGCATTTCAGGTTGTTGGCAGATCAGGTCCGCCAAGGTGTGCTTGAAGCGGGTGGGTTTCCACTTGAGTTTCCGGTAACCTCAATCGGTGAAACGCTTGTGCGACCAACCGCCATGTTGTTGCGCAATTTGGCCAGCATGGATGTTGAAGAAACGATTCGGGCTAACCCATTGGATGGCGTGGTGTTGCTGTTTGGTTGCGATAAGACGACGCCTTCACTCTTGATGGGTGCAGCGAGTGTCAATATCCCGACGATCGGCGTGTCGGGTGGCCCCATGCTCAACGGTAAATATCGCGGTACGGATATTGGGTCAGGCACCAACACCTGGTCAATGTCTGAAGATGTGCGTGCAGGCAAGATGACGCTCGACGAATTTCACGAAGCTGAATCCTGCATGCATCGTTCGCATGGGCATTGCATGGTGATGGGCACAGCCTCGACGATGGCCAGTATGGTTGAGTCTTTAGGCGTGGCCTTGCCAGGTAATGCTACTTATCCCGCTGTAGATGCGCGGCGCAATGTGCTGGCGCGTGAGTCGGGGCGCCGTATTGTGCAGATGGTTAAAGATAATCTGACACTTGATAAAATTTTGACGCGTCAGGCGTTTGAAAACGCGATTCGTACCAACGCCGCGATTGGTGGTTCAACCAACGCGGTGATTCACCTGATCGCAATTGCTCGACGTATTGGTGTCAAACTTGACATCGATGATTGGGATAAGTTTGGTCGTGACGTGCACACGCTGTTGAACTTGATGCCAAGTGGTAAGTACCTCATGGAAGACTTCTGCTACGCCGGTGGTTTGCCTGTGGTGTTACGCACGTTGGGCGAGCAAGGCTTATTGAATAAAAAAGCATTAACCGTGAATGGTCAGTCGCTTTGGGATAACGTCAAGAAAGCCGAGTGCTACAACCGCGATGTGATCACGACGTTTGAAAAGCCCTTTAAAAAGAATACGGGTATCGCCGTGTTGCGAGGCAACTTATGCCCGGATGGCGCGATTATTAAACCCTCGGCAGCGACTAAAAAATTACTCAAGCATCGCGGCCGCGCAGTGGTTTTTGAAAACATCGAAGATTTTCATAAGCGCATCGACAGCCCTAAATTGGATATCGATGAAACTTGCATCATGGTGCTAAAAAACTGCGGACCGAAAGGCTATCCCGGCATGGCAGAGGTTGGCAACATGCCGCTGCCACCCAAGATCCTTAAAAAGGGCATCACAGACATGATTCGCATCTCGGATGCGCGCATGAGTGGCACAGCTTACGGTACAGTGATTTTGCACGTCGCCCCAGAGGCGGCCGCTGGTGGGCCTTTAGCCTTAGTTGAAAACGGCGACATGATTGAACTTGATGTAGCCAAACGGCGCTTGCATTTAGACGTCAGCGACGAGATTTTGGCTGCACGCAAAGAAAAATGGAAAGCCCCCGAGCCACCAATGAATCGCGGCTACTACAAGTTATATGTCGATCACGTGAACCAAGCCAACGATGGCGTTGACTTGGATTTCTTGGTGGGCAACAGCGGCAGCGCCGTGCCGCGCGACAACCACTAAAACTTAGCGCGCAACACCGCCGCACACAGTTCTGCGGCGGTGTTGGCGCTGCTCAACGTTTCGCTGTTAAGGCGGCAATCACAGCGCCAGGGTTGTGATCAATCACATTCAAGAGCACCAAAGATGCACCCCGCGGGCTGCGGTCGCCGCGCTCCCAGTGCCTGAGTGTTGCCGTTGAAAAGCCAAATTGAGCCGCGAACTGTTCTTGTGTCATGCCGCACTTCTGTCTTAGGGCTTTAAGGTCAATGATGCGCGGGCGATGAATCACAGCCGCTTGAGGGCGACCGCTTGCATGTTCGATCGCTTGAGTCAGGCCACGCTTGATACTGTTGAAGGCTGCTGTCAATTGAGTTTCCTTAGTGAGATCGTGACAAGTTCATCTATCAATTCGCGTAAGTCATTGCGTTCTGCCTGAGTAAGATTTGCTCGATCGCCTTTCGCGAAAAGTGTGATGAGATAGAGCGGCATATGGTCGTTGCAAAAGTAGTACACGATACGAAGCCCACCGCTTTTACCTTTGTTGCCTCTACGCCAACGCAGTTTGCGTATGCCACCGCATCCTTCAATGAGTACGCCGCTCTTGGGGGAGTGTGCAAGAAAGCAAATAATATCTTGGCGCTCGACCTCTCTCAGTAATTTGGCTGCGCGTCTTGAAAATTCAGGTAATTCTGCTACGGTAACGGGTACGGTCGCGACCGTTGTGATGGGAGATTGGGTGAATCTGATTAAACTCAATTGTAATCCATTGGCGTAGTTTCAGCGCCAAATTGTGGCGCGTCAAAGCGCCCCGCTTGGCAAGTAAATTGTCCGATCCGTGCAAGACACGGTAAGCCGTGTTCGTTTTCACGACCAGTCAGTCAATTTTTTTGAACATGCCAAGGCAGGGCGCAACCACAGCGAGTGTGGTGCCCTGCTTGCTTGAAATGTATGAGTTGCGAGTATTTGATCCCGCGTGAAAACTACCTAGATTGATCGCGCGGTGTCGCGCATGACGACCACTAAAGCTTAACGCGCGGTGCCCCTCAACAACTACCTAAACTTAGCGCGCAGTGCCGCCGCACATAGTTCGGCGGCGGTGTTGGCTTCGTCGATGATGCGGCCCATGGTGATAAAGCCATGGATTTGGCGTTCGAAGCAGACGTACTGGGTAGGTACACCTGCCATTGTTAACTTATCGGCGTAGTCGGCGCCCTCGTCGCGCAGCGGATCAAAGCCTGCGGTCATCACGAAAGCAGGCGCTAAGCCACTGTGGTCTTTGGCCAGCATCGGTGCACCGCGCCAATCATTGCGCATCCATTTTTCGGGCATGTAGGCGCCGTAGTAATAATCCATCGAGTCTTTGGTGAGCATGTAACCTTGGCCGTTGGTGCGCATCGATTCACGCTCTGAACTTGGGTCAGTGACGGGATAAATCAACAATTGCAAGACAGGCTTGAAACTGTTGTCTGCTTTGAGTGACAAGGCAACTACCGCCGCTAAATGGCCACCGGCACTGTCACCGCCCACGGCGATACGTGCTGGGTCAATCTTGAGTGCCGCTGCATTCGCATGCACCCATTTGGTCGCCGCCACGCAGTCGTCAGAAGCGGCCGGAAACACATTTTCAGGGGCCAGACGATAGTGCACTGAAAACACCGCACAGTGCGCCAGATTAGAAAGCGTACGGCACAGCACATCGTGTGTATCGATATCACCAATGACATGGCCACCACCGTGATAATAGACAAGCGCTGGGAGCACATCCGAGGCAATACTGCCTTTGGGGCGATAGCCACGCACGGTAATTTTGCCAGCGGGGCCTGGGATATCAGTGTCAACGCTTGAAGCCACTTCAGGTGCATCGGGTTGGCTAAAAAAACGACGCTGCACATAGGCCTCGCGCGCTTGTGTTGCCGTCAGCGTATGCACCGGCGGAATCCCTTTTTCGATCATCAAATCAATCAGGGCTTTAGCTTGTGGATCTAGCATGATGTGTCTCGTCCTTTTTTGTCTTAGCGGATTTCGATTTCGATACAAGTAATTTAACAGCTAACGCTTGGCACCAAACATACGACCCAGCGCCACAACTGCAAACACCGCCATGGCAAAGGCCCAGGTGACCCAGTCAACGACTTCGCCCAAGAGCCAAGCTGAGGCGATGATCGTCACGAACGGTTGAAATAGCTGCGCTTGACCGACCCGTGCGATCCCGCCTAACGACAAACCTTTGAACCACGGCAAAAACGCGAGGTATTGGCTGAACAGGGCCACATACAAAAAGCCAGTCCACGCTGTGTTTGTCGCCTGCCAAGTCGTTGGCGCAAACCATAGCGCAGGCCAAATTAAAAACGGTGTTGCAAGCACTAACGTCCACGAGATCACTTGCAAGCCGCCCAGTGAACGCGCTAAATAGCCCCCAGTTGCGTACGAGATGGATCCCGTTAGCACGGCGAGCAGCAACGAGAGATCGGCCCAATGCAAACTGCCATTGCCGCGCATCAGCGAAAAGACAACGACGAGCGCGCTACCCAGCGCGGCCATGAGCCAAAATCCGAGTGAGGGACGCTCTTTGAAAAGCCAGGCGGCGCACGCCGCAACGGTTAAGGGCATGATGCCAAGCATGACGCCACCATGCGAGGCATCAACCTGTTGCATGGCTAAAGCGGTAAAAACCGGAAAGCCAATCGCAACGCCTACGACGACGAGCAACAGATATTTGAATTCGTGCAGAGTTGGACGACGATGTTTACCAGCAACCAGATAAATCACAGCCAACACGGTCGCCAGCAGTGCGCGTCCGGTCGCGATAAAAATCGGATGAAAAGATTCGAGCGCCATGCGTGTTGCGGGCAGCGTCAGCCCAAATAGGGTGACGCCGATGAGCCCTAGCAACATGCCTTTGTTTTCTGGCTTCATAATAGTGCGCCTTTAGAATGGCTTGAGTGCTCGCATACCCTCAGCCTGCAACCCCGGGGTTTTGCGCCCGGGGTTGAAACCTACATCGCGTTGTAAACCGGCCCTTCACCACCCTGTGGGGTCACCCAAACGATATTTTGTGTGGGGTCTTTGATGTCGCAGGTTTTGCAATGCACGCAGTTTTGGGCATTGATTTGCAAGCGATCGCTGCCGTTGTCGTCTTTAACGTATTCATAGACACCAGCCGGGCAATAGCGCGCCTCAGGGCCACCGTACTTCGCCAGGTTAATGCTGACGGGTACTGAAGCATCTTTTAGGGTTAAGTGAATCGGCTGATTTTCTTCGTGATTGGTATTTGAAATAAACACCGAACTTAAGCGATCAAAGGTCAAGACGCCGTCAGGTTTTGGGTACTCAATTTTTGGGCATTGATCAGCGGGCTGCAGGCAAGCATGATCGGCCTTAGTACGGTGAATGGTCCAGGGGATGTTGCCCTTGAGCACAAATTGCTCGATGCCCGTCATCAAGGTGCCAACGGTGCGACCCTTTTTGAACCACTGCTTGAAGTTGCGCGCTTTGTTGAGCTCAGTATGTAACCATGAGGCTTCAAACGCAGCAGGGTAGGCCGGTAACTCGTCGGCGCTGCGCTCGGCCACTAAGGCATCAAACACAGCATCAGCGGCCATCATGCCTGATTTGATTGCCGCATGGCTACCCTTGATGCGCGAGGCGTTTAAGAAACCTGCCTCACAGCCGACTAAGGCGCCACCCGGAAACACTAATTTGGGCAACGATAGCAAACCACCTGCGGTAATGGCACGTGCGCCGTACGCAATGCGCTTGCCACCTTCAAACGTGCTTCGAATAGAGGGATGCGTTTTATAACGTTGAAATTCTTCGAACGGTGAAATCCAAGGGTTGGCGTAATCCAGGCCAACCACCATGCCGACCGCAACGAGGTTGTCGTTCAGGTGATACAAAAACGATCCGCCGTAGGTGTCTGAATCGAGCGGCCAGCCTGCGGTATGCACCACGACACCTGGGCGTGATTTGTCGGGCGCGACTTCCCAGAGTTCTTTAATCCCGATGCCGTAGCTTTGTGGATCGCGGCCTTGATCAAGCTTGAACTTGCTGATGAGTTCGCGACCCAGCTGGCCACGCGCACCTTCAGCAAAAATCGTGTATTTCGCCAACAGCTCCATACCTTGCTGGTACTGGTCAGTAGGCTGGCCATCACGCCCCACACCCATGTCACCCGTGGCTACGCCGCGCACAGCACCTTGCTCGTTGTACAACACCTCGGCCGCAGCAAAACCCGGAAATATCTCAACACCCAGCGCCTCGGCTTGTTCGCCGAGCCAACGGGCAACCTTGCCTAAGCTCACGATGTAGTTGCCGTGATTTTGAAAGCACTCGGGCAGCAGCCACTCGGGGGTTTTGCGCGCACCGGTTTCGCTTAAAAACAAGAATTCGTCTTCTTTAACAGGCGTGTCAAGAGGCGCGCCCATGTTTTTCCAGTCGGGCAATAATTCGGTCAGAGCCTGAGGATCCATGACAGCACCCGACAAAATGTGGGCACCGATTTCGCTGCCTTTTTCAAGCACGCATACTGAAATTTCGTGGCTGCGCTCAGCGGCTAGTTGTTTCAGGCGAATCGCCGTGGCTAACCCGCCCGGACCGCCGCCCACCACGACAACGTCGTATTCCATCGATTCGCGTGCTGACATGAGAGTCTCCCTGCTTCAAAGGTATGATGTTTGTTTGCTGTAGCGATTGTATTGCACAGGGGCACACGCTGTCGTGGCGCAAGCCTTGCAAACTCGTGAACAGCCCCTTTTGCAATGCACGGCATGATTCTTGGAGAAGTGTGTGGCAGGCTCTGAACCCCGAACCCTGATGGTGGGTGATATTTACGATTTAGACATCCCGATGCGGTGGTCTGATGCTGACGCCTTGGCGCACCTGAATAATGCCAATTATTTCCGCTATATGGAAGAAGGGCGTTTAAAGATGTTTTTTGAGGGCCAAGCACCTCAGTCAACGCGCTATGGCCCGGTGGTGGTGCACTGCTCGTGCGATTTTAAAAAGTCGATTACCTACCCGGCAACCGTGCGCGTGAGTTTGCGTGTGGTGAGCATTGGTCGCTCAAGCCTTGAGCAGACTGTGGATATTTCGGTGGTCTACCCGGATCGTCTTGAATTATGCGCGCAGGGTAAGTCGGTGATGGTCTGGATGGATTTTGAACTGAATAAATCGCACCCTTGGCCTGCCGAGGTGTTGCAAGCTTTGGCAAAACCCATAAATCGCCGATAATCAAGAAAAATTGCAGATGTGGCGCTCTTTTCAAAAGTTTTTATCGTTGTCGGGCATTTCGGCAACATGCATACTCAGGAGTCTGTTGAATGAATAAGCTCTATCCCAGCGCCACCGAGGCACTGAAAGATATCCTTAAAGATGGGCAAACCCTTGGCGTGGGTGGCTTCGGTCTGTGTGGGATCCCCGAAGCTCTGATCGCCGCCGTACGCGACCTGGGTGTTCAAAATCTGACCTGCATCAGCAACAACGCTGGCGTCGATGGTTTTGGCTTGGGCATGCTGCTACAAACGCGTCAGGTCAAAAAAATGATCGCCTCATATGTCGGCGAAAACAAAGAGTTTGAGCGTCAATTTTTGGCCGGTGAACTCGAGCTTGAATTCACACCTCAAGGTACGTTGGCCGAACGCCTGCGCGCGGGTGGCGCGGGTATTCCAGCTTTCTTTACCCGTACCGGTGTCGGTACCGTGGTGGCAGAGGGCAAAGAAATCCGGGAATTCGATGGCGAAAAATATGTCATGGAGCGCGCTTTGGTGCCCGAGATCTCTTTGGTTAAAGCGTACATCGCCGACCGCAGTGGTAATTTGATTTTTCATAAAACCGCACGCAACTTTAATCCGCCGGTTGCACAGGCAGGCAAGCTCACCGTTGTCGAAGTTGAAAAAGTCGTCGAGTTGGGTGAACTCGAGCCAGAACAAATTCATTTGCCCGGTATATACGTGCATCGCATTGTGATCAATGCGACCCCTGAAAAACGCATCGAACAACGTACCGTTCGCGCGGCGAACTAAGGAGCAATCAACATGGCATGGACTCGTGACGAAATGGCCGCACGCGCGGCTCGCGAATTACAAGATGGTTTTTATGTGAACCTTGGTATTGGCTTGCCTACCTTGGTGGCAAATCATGTCCCCAAGGGGATTGAGGTGTGGTTGCAGTCAGAAAATGGCCTGCTGGGTATTGGGCCGTTTCCCTTAGAAAGCGAAGTCGATGCCGACATGATCAATGCCGGCAAGCAAACGGTCACGACCATTCCTGGCTCGTCGATTTTTTCGTCGGCGGATTCTTTTGCAATGATTCGCGGCGGCAAAATTAATTTAGCCATTCTGGGTGCCATGCAGGTATCCGAAACCGGCGACCTCGCGAACTGGATGATCCCTGGCAAGATGGTCAAGGGCATGGGCGGGGCGATGGACTTGGTGGCAGGTGTTGGTCGCGTGATCGTCTTAATGGAGCACGTGGCTCGCAAAAAAGACGGCTCGGTCGACATGAAACTGTTGCCAAAGTGCACCCTGCCTTTGACGGGCGTGGGCGTCATTGACATGGTCATCACCGATATGGGTGTATTTGAAATCACGCCCAATGGGCTCAAGTTGCTTGAATTGGCGCCTGGCGTGACGGTGTCTGAGGTTCAAGAGCACACCGCAGCCAAACTCGACGTGTCAGCTGTTGCTTAGTTCAAGCGGTTTTGCTCGACGTGTGGGCGATTGGTTCGCGTACACGGTTTTGTACTCACACGCTCAACCCCTCGCCCTGAGTGGCGAGGTTTCATGAGGTAAGCGATGGGACCAGTTCTGGTGATTCACGGGGGAGCGGGTGCCATGAGTCGCGCTGCGCTGTCGCCCGAAAAAGAGCGCGAATTTCACGAGGCCTTGCAGCGCATTTTGCGTAGCGGTCAAGCGATTCTTGCCAGTGGTGGCTCGGCGCTTGATGCGGTCACGGCCGCAGTCGTTGGCCTTGAAGACTGCCCCTTATTTAACGCAGGGCGTGGTGCTGTGTTTACAAGCGCGGGGACGCATGAGTTAGATGCCTCGATTATGGACGGCAGTAACTTGCGAACCGGCGCAATCGCTAATGTGCATCACATTCGTAATCCGGTGCTCGCTGCGCGTAAAGTCATGGAGAACAGTCGCCATGTTTTTTTTGTGGGCGAGGGGGCTGAAGCCTTTGCCCGAGAGCAGGGCATCGAGATGGTAGAGCGTAACTATTTTTCAACGCCCGAACGCCATGCGCAGTTGTTGCGTGTGCAAAAAGAAACACCGGGTGTTGCTTCTCTAGATGACGGGCAACGGTTAGCGTCTGGGGCTGCTGTGGGGGCAACTGACCAGCCTAGCGATCCGCTTGATGTGGATAAAAAATTTGGCACGGTGGGTGCGGTCGCACTCGATTCACACGGCAATTTAGCTGCTGCAACGTCTACCGGTGGTATTACCAATAAACAAGTTGGTCGAATCGGCGATGCCCCCATCATCGGTGCCGGCTGCTACGCGAGTAATCAAACTTGTGCAGTATCTTCGACTGGTACCGGCGAAATGTACATTCGGCTGGTGGCAGCCTATGACATCGCAGCTCGCATGCGGTATAGCGGTGCGTCGTTGCAAGAGGCTGCAGACACCGTGATGTATCAAGAGTTGCCTTCAATCGATGGTAAAGGCGGTTTGATCGCGGTCGATGCCCAAGGCAATATCGCTTTGCCCTTTAACACCGAAGGTATGTATCGCGGCTATATGCGTGTGGGGCAAGAACCGGTCACCGATATCTATCGCTAAGGCCTGCGCCGTTACTGAACGTTTGCTGAACTTCTTACCGCCCACGAGCGTTTGCTAATGTCTTCACCGCCTCTTAGTGTGTTGCAAGTCAAGCAGCTGAGTGTTCGTTTCAGCGGCTCAGAACGAACGGTTGACGCGGTTAAAGATTTGTCTTTTCACGTGGATCGCGCAGAAACACTCGCGATTGTGGGCGAGTCTGGGTCTGGCAAGTCGGTGACCTCCTTGGCTTTGATGCGACTGGTTGAACACGGTGGTGGTCAAATATTATCGGGCGAAATGACGCTGCGCCGCCGCAACGACGAAATGCTCGATCTAGCGCGCGCCGACTCGGCGCTGATGCGCACCATCAGAGGGGCAGACATGGCGATGATTTTTCAAGAGCCTATGACCTCTCTGAATCCTGTTTTTACTGCCGGTGAACAGATCGCCGAGTCGATTCGTCTACATCAGCGCGCGAGTGCCTCTGCTGCGCGAGCTGAAACGCTTCGCCTGCTCGATCTTGTGCAAATCCCAGAGGCGCGAGCGGTCATGAGCCGCTACCCTCATCAACTGTCAGGTGGGATGCGTCAACGCGTGATGATCGCCATGGCGCTTGCGTGTAAGCCTGCTTTGTTGATTGCCGATGAGCCCACCACCGCGCTCGATGTCACGATTCAGGCTCAGATTCTGCAATTGATTCGAGAACTGCAGGCCGAAATGCAGATGGGCGTGATCTTTATCACGCATGACATGGGTGTGGTCGCTGAAGTTGCCGACAGAGTGCTGGTCATGCGCCACGGTGAAAAAATTGAAGCGGGCCCGTCGAGTGAAATTTTTGGCCAACCCCGTGAACCGTACACACAGGCGTTACTGTCAGCGGTACCGCAATTGGGATCGATGTGCGATACCGATCGGCCGGCTAAGTTTGCATTGACGCTGATGCAAACTGACACGCAAGTGTCAGCGTCTGCTCGGTTCTCGCCGTCGCAAGCGGCCCCACCAGCGCCGCCGCTTGCCAGCGAGCCTGAGTCAATCAGCGCGCCAGAGTCACTCGCGCTGTCAGGTCCTTTGCTTCCGTACCACGCCGCTCAGCCGCTCTTGCGTGTGCGTAATCTTGTGACGCGTTTCGATGTGCGCAGTGGGTTGTTTAACCGCGTGACGCGCCGCGTGCACGCTGTTGAACAGTTGAGTTTTGATTTGTATGCCGGCGAAACGCTTGCGTTAGTAGGTGAATCGGGTTGCGGAAAATCAACCACAGGTCGTTCATTGTTGCGCTTGGTGCAAACCCAAGGTGGCGAGATTGAATTTGATGGTCAAAATATTGCAGAGCTTGAAGGCAAGGCACTACAGACTTTAAGGCGAAATATACAGTTCGTATTTCAAGACCCCTTTGCGTCACTTGATCCTCGTTTAACGGTGGGCTTTTCTATTATGGAGCCTCTGCTGGTGCACCGTGTGGCCAACCACGAGCAAGCACGCGAGCGGGTCGCTGAGCTTTTACAGCGCGTAGGGCTTCACCCCGACATGGCGGCCCGCTATCCACATGAGTTTTCAGGTGGTCAGCGCCAAAGAATTTGTATTGCACGGGCGCTTGCCTTAAATCCAAAGGTTGTGATTTCAGACGAGGCCGTGTCCGCGCTCGATGTTTCTATTCAGGCGCAAATCATCAACCTGTTGATCGACTTACAACAGCAGCTCGGGGTCGCCTTTCTGTTTATTTCGCACGATATGGCGGTCGTCGAGCGCATTAGTCACCGCGTGGCAGTCATGTATCTAGGTCAAATCGTTGAGATTGGTCCGCGACGTGCGATTTTTCAGAATCCACAGCACCCATACACGCGTAAACTGATGTCGGCTGTACCGATCGCAGATCCGTCGCGAAGGCATCTTAAACGCGAGCTTTCTCATGACGAGGTTCCAAGTCCGATTCGTGCCTTGCACGACGAACCTGTCGTCAAGCCACTTGTGTGTGTGGGGCCCGATCACTACGTGGCCAAGCACCGCGTAGGCGGCTTGTATTAGTCTTAAAAGCGTGTGATTGAATTAAAAAATTTTGAGTGAAATGAAAAAGTTAAATATTTTTATTTTCAGGAGCTTCACATGAACTTGATCCCTTCGAAGATGCGCAGGTCAGTGGCTTTAGCACTTGGGCCCTTGGTGCTGACGCTTGGTCTCAGTGCTTCGCCAACCGCCTTTGCCGCCAAAGACGTTACGTTTGCAGTGTCGCTTAACCTCGAAACGCTTGATCCCTACAACACCAACAGCACGTTGAATCAGGCGGCCGGTAAAACCTATTACGAAGGCTTGTACGAATTTGATCAAGAGCTCAAGTTAGTGCCCAAGCTTGCAACGGCGTACGACGTGACCCCCGATGGCTTGGTGTACACCTTTAAGTTGCGCGCTGGCATCAAGTTTCATGACGGCACTGACTTCGCAGCTGACTCGGTCAAGGCAAGCCTGGATCGTGTGGCCAACCCAGACAATAAATTAGCGCGTTATTCTCAATTCAACCGCATCGCTAAAACTGAAGTGATCGACGCGCAGACCATACGCGTCACACTCAAAGAGCCTTTTTCGGCCTTTATCAATGCACTGGCACACCCCACCGCAATGATCATTTCGTCTGCAGCCTTGACGAAATACGGAAAAGACATCGGGCTTAACCCCGTGGGTACGGGCCCGTTCAAATTTGTTGAATGGAAACCTGCCGAGTATTTGAAAGTGGCAAAGTTTGAAGGCTATTGGCAAAAAGGCTTGCCTAAAATTGATACGCTTACGTTTCGTACCGTGACCGATAACAATACCCGTGCAGCGGTGATGCAAACGGGCGAGGCGCAGTTCGCGTTTCCCATCCCTTATGAGCAGGTGGCGGTTCTCAGCAAAAATGACAAACTCGATGTCATTGACGCAACCAATTCGATCATGGCGCGTTACATGTCGATGAACACCCAGGTCAAGCCGTTTAACGATTTACGCGTACGCCAAGCGATCAACTACGCAATCAATAAACAGGCGTTGGCCAAGGTTGCGTATGCGGGCTATGCGACCCCTCTTGATGGTGTTGTGCCACAAGGTGTCGAGTTTGCGCATAAAAGCGGTGCCTGGCCGTTTGATCCTAAAAAAGCTAAAGCCTTGCTCGCCGAAGCAGGTTACCCGAACGGCTTTGAAACCACACTGTGGTCAGCCTATAACGATGGTACGTCGGTAAAGGTGGTGCAGTTTTTACAGCAGCAACTCACCCAGGTTGGGATCAAAACCTCGGTTGAAATTCTAGAGGCTGGCCAGCGCGTTGAACGGGTGAATCAAGTCAAAACCGTTCAAGAGGCCAAGGTCAGGCTGTACTACGCTGGGTGGTCTTCTTCAACAGGTGAGGCCGATTGGGCTCTTAGGCCTTTGCTTGCAACCCCCTCAATGCCTCCGGTCGCCAATAACACCGCCTACTACTCGAACCCTAAAGTTGATGCGGATATCATGAGGGCACTCACGACCACTCACCGCGACGAAAAAATCGCCCTCTACAAAGAGGCGCAAGAGTTGATCTGGAACGACGCGCCCTGGGCCTTCCTAGTTACGGCCAATAATGTGTATGTTCGTTCAAAAAAGCTCAGTGGGGTGTATGTGCAGCCTGACACGTCCTTTTGGTTTGGCGATATCGATCTGAAACCCTAAGCCAAACGAAGCTGCTGCCCGTGCTGTCTTATTTTTTTCGTCGCTTATTTGGCATGATCCCCACCTTGATGCTCGTGGTGTTGATCGTGTTTTTATTCGTTCATATTTTGCCCGGTGATCCTGCACGTTTAGTCGCGGGCACCGATGCGGATGAGGCGACGATTGCCTTGATTCGTGAAGATTTAGGTTTAGATCTTCCTTTGCCGCAGCAATTTCTACGCTACGTTCAAGAGTTGTCGCACGGTAATCTAGGAAGCTCTTTGCGAACGAAGCGGCCGGTCACGCAAGAAATTGCCGAGCGTTTTTTGCCGACGTTGTGGTTGACGATTAGCAGCATGGCGTGGTCAGTCTTGTTTGGAATGGCAATTGGGATTAGCTCGGCGGTTTGGCGTAATCGTTGGCCAGATCGGTTGGGGATGACCTTGGCAGTCTCGGGGATTTCTTTCCCAGCTTTTGCCTTAGGGATGATGCTGATGCAGGTGTTTTCAGTGCAACTCGGATGGCTGCCGACGGTTGGTGCTGAGACTTGGAAACACTATATTTTGCCCTCGCTGACGTTGGGTGCAGCGGTCGCTGCCGTGATGGCTCGTTTTACGCGTGCCTCGTTCGTCGAAGTGATTCAAGAGGATTATGTTCGAACAGCCCGCGCCAAAGGCTTGTCTGAGTCGTTGGTGGTGTTTAAACACACGTTACGTAATGCGTTGATTCCGGTTGTCACCATGATGGGCTTGCAGTTTGGTTTTTTACTGGGCGGTTCGATCGTGGTCGAAACCGTCTTTAATTGGCCAGGTCTTGGGCGCCTGCTAGTGGATGCTGTGAATCAACGCGATTACCCGGTGATACAAGGGTTGGTCTTATTATTTTCAACAGAGTTCATTTTAATCAACCTGCTCGTGGATGTGCTGTATGGTGCAATCAACCCCAGCATCCGCTACAAATAAGAGTGAAGTTTTGACCATCACAACCTCCCAAGCCTTGCGTACGCCGGTCAGCGAAGTTGTGCGTAAATTTAAAAAACAAAAGCTGGCTGTAGCGGCTGGGTTGTTTGTTTTGTTGTTGATTGTTGCGGCGTGTGCAGCGCCTTGGCTCGTGCCCTTTGATCCCGAAGATTATTTCGATTACGACGCGTTGAACGATCCTCCGTCGCTCGCGCATTGGTTTGGGGTCGACTCCTTAGGACGAGATATCTTCAGTCGCGTATTGATGGGAGCACGCATATCGCTTGCAGCTGGGCTGTGTTCTGTGGCGATTGGAGCGGTAATTGGGACGTTGATGGGCTTACTGGCCGGTTATTACCAGGGCTGGTGCGAACGCCTGACGATGCGCATCTCAGATGTCTTGCTTGCCTTTCCAGGTATGTTACTAGCGATTGGTGTGGTTGCTGTGATGGGCTCTAGTATGGCTAACGTAATCATTGCGGTGGCGGTGTTTAGTGTGCCGGCGTTTGCGCGCCTGGTACGTGGTAACACCCTAGCCTTAAAACAAATGACCTACGTTGAGGCGGTTCGTAGTGTGGGCGCCTCTGACCTCACCATTATGTTGCGTCATATCCTGCCCGGTACCATCTCGCCGATCGTGGTGTATGGCACGATGCGGATCGGCACTTCTATTATTACCGCGGCAAGCTTGTCTTTTTTGGGGATGGGCGCGCGGCCACCCACCCCAGAGTGGGGTGCGATGCTCAACGAAGCGCGCGCCGATATGGTCATCGCGCCGCATGTGGCGATTTTTCCTGCGTTGGCGATTTTTTTAACAGTGCTGGCTTTTAATTTATTGGGCGATGGTTTGCGCGACGCGCTCGATCCAAAAATTGAACAAAAATGATCTTCAGCGATGCCTGCCTTTAAAGAGCGAAAAATGACCGTAGCCGATCGTTGTCCTTTTCATGTGGGTTCGCGTGCGAGCGGTGCGCTTGACGCGATTACCGACGTGGCGGGTGTCACAGTGGGGCATCACACACTTGACACGCATGGCATTCAAACGGGTGTGACGGTGGTGCGTGCGCACCAGGGTTCGCATTATTTAAACAGGGTGCCGGCCGCTGCGACGGTGATTAATGGCTTTGGTAAATCGATCGGTCTGATGCAACTCGACGAGCTAGGGGTGCTTGAAACCCCGATCGCGTTGACCAACACGTTTAGCGTCCCTGCGGTGGCGACAGGGCAAATTCAACAGGCGCTCGCCAATCATCCCGAGATTGGCCGCGGCTGGCCCACTGTCAACCCTTTGGTATTTGAGTGCAACGACGGATATTTAAATGATATTCAAGCGATGTGTATCGAACCTAAGCATTATCAACAAGCGTTTGAGAGCGCCTCGACCCTGTTTGAGCAAGGCGCAGTCGGCGCAGGCCGAGGGATGTCGTGCTTTGGGCTAAAAGGTGGCATTGGCTCGGCCTCGCGTTTGGTGTCGGTAGCCTCGTCAACCTACACCGTTGGCGCCTTGGTGCTCTCTAATTTTGGAAAACTACAGAATCTTTTGTGGCTAGGCCAGCCCTTGGGAAAACATCTTGCTCAGCAAACGGGGGGGCCGGCGCTGCAGCCACCAGAAAAAGGCTCAATCATTATGCTGGTCGCGACCGATGCGCCACTCGATGCGCGGCAATTGCGCCGTTTATCGGGGCGCGCTGCTGCCGGTTTGGCGCGAACGGGTTCATTTTTTGGGCATGGCAGCGGCGATATCGCTTTGGCATTTTCAACCGCTTACACCGTACCGGCTCTTGAGCGCGAGCCGATGCCGACTCTAGCACTCGTGCATGAGCAGCAGCTTGACGGTCTTTTTGAGGCTGCGGCAGAGGCAACCGAGCAGTCGATTATATCTTCGCTTTGGTCCGCTCAGTCTGTGGTCGGGCGCGACGGTCACCGGCGCCAAGCCCTGCGTGAGGTCTTTGACTTCGAAGCGGTAAGCGGGTCAAGCCCCTAGGTTGCGACACACGGGTTCGCTACAATCGCGTCAACATTTAGTCACCCTAAGGATTTTGGTATGGATTTCATGACCGGGCTGTTAGATCTATTGCTGCACATCGATAAAACAATGTTGCAGTTTATCGAGATGCACGGGGTATGGATTTATGCCTTACTCGTCGGGATCATTTTTGCTGAGACGGGTTTAGTGTTTATGCCCTTTTTGCCAGGCGATTCATTGCTGTTCGTAGCTGGGGCCGTGTGTGCGATGGGCAAGATGGACATCTATTTATTGATGGCAATTTTGACCACAGCAGCGATCGTGGGTGATGCGGTGAACTATTCGATTGGTCGCTGGTTCGGTGCGGCGTTAATTGCGCGCACAAGCCTGATTAACGCGAAACATATGGCCTATACCCAAGGCTTTTACGATCGTTATGGTGGCCAAACCATTATCATCGCGCGTTTCATCCCGTTGGCCCGCACGATGGCGCCTTTTGTTGCAGGCTTTGCGCGATTTGATCCCAAGCGTTTTGTTTTATACAACGTGACGGGTGGTTTGTTATGGGTTGTGTCGTTGACGGTTGCTGGCTACTGGTTCGGCAATCTGCCCTTCGTTCGTAATAACCTGACCCTGGTGATCCTGTTTATTATTTTCTTGTCGATTTTGCCTGGCATCATTGCGGTACTGAAAGCCAAGTTTTCTCGCGTTTCTAAATGACCAGCACAACACCTGAGAACGCCCGAGCCTGCGGCGCTGAAGTGACGATCGCAGGTAACATGACCTCGGTCGCACAGCCCACGAACCCCGCACTGGCTCGTGCCGCTTTGCGCGCTGCGATGCAGGCCGCCGGGGTGCAGGCCTGCCTGGTACCCTCGGCGGACCCTCATCTATCTGAGTATTTGCCAGACTACTGGCAGGTGCGCCCGTGGTTGACCGGTTTTAGTGGTTCGGTCGGCACGGTTGTTGTCACGCAAGATTTTGCTGGCCTTTGGGTGGATAGCCGGTACTGGGTCCAAGCCGAGGCCGAACTGGCCGGTACAGACGTGACCCTGATGAAAATTGGCGTGGCAACGGACCCCGCTCACACCAGTTGGCTGGCGACACACCTTGCTGAGGGTACGACCGTCGCCGTTGATGGTCGTGCGTTGGGTTTGGCCGCGCGCGATACGCTACGCGATGTACTGACCCCTCGCGGCATCACGCTCAAGCTGGATCTGGATTTGCCCGGACAATGCTGGCCTGAGCGCCCGGCGCTGCCCACAGCAGTTGTGCGTGATTTACCGGTGGATATCGCGGGTGCTTCGCGACAAGATAAACTCACGCAGGTGCGTGAGGCGATGCGTGAGCAGGGCGCTCAATGGCATTTGTTATCAACGCTAGATGACATTGCCTGGCTGTTGAATTTACGTGGTAGCGATGTCTCGTTTAATCCAGTGTTTATGTCGCATGTGTTAATTGGCCCCGCTGACGCGCAGCTGTTTGTGCTGCCTGGTAAGGTGGACGCCGCCTTGGCGAACCTGTTGGCAGAGTCTCAGGTTTTTGTGCAGCCGTATGAGGCCGTGTCACAGGTGCTGGCCGAACTACCCGAAAAAGACGTTTTGCTGTTTGATCCCGCGCGCACGACCTGCGCCCTGATTGATCGATTGCGTACGCGCACTGTGCGTGCGATCAACCCAAGCACCTTTTTTAAGTCGCAAAAAACAGCGTTTGAACTCACTCATGTTCGCCGTGTCATGGAGCAAGATGGTGCGGCGCTGTGCGCCTTTTTTGCCTGGCTCGACAAGGCAATTGCCGGCAGTGATGTCACGCCCCTGAACGAGTTGATGATCGACGAGCGGTTGCTTGCGCTGCGCTCTGAGCAGCCGGGCTTTGTGTCACGCAGCTTTGGTACGATTTCAGCGTTTAACGCCAACGGCGCCATGCCGCATTACCGCCCGACTCAGGCCTCGCATGCTCAGATCAAGGGCGATGGCCTGCTTTTGATTGATTCTGGCGCGCAGTATTTGGGTGGCACCACCGACATCACGCGTGTTGTGCCTGTAGGCACTCCCACCGAGCCGCAAAAAGACGATTACACAGCTGTGCTCAAGGCAATGATCGCCTTGTCACGACTGAAGTTTCCTCGCGGTGTCGCATCACCGATGCTTGATGCCGTTGCACGTGCTCCGCTTTGGGATCGCTTGGTCGAATACGGTCACGGCACGGGGCACGGGGTGGGGTACTACCTGAATGTGCACGAGGGTCCGCAGGTGATTTCCTATCGTGCAGCGCCAGCCCCGCACACCGCGATGCAGCCAGGCATGATTACTTCGAACGAGCCCGGCCTCTATCGCCCGGGTCGCTGGGGGATACGCATCGAAAATCTGGTGTGTAATCAAAGTGCGGGTGAATCTGAATTTGGCGAGTTTCTTGAATTCGAGACCTTGACACTTTGCCCAATTGACACGAGTTGTATTCAGGTTGGTCAGCTGCGCGACGACGAAATCGCTTGGCTCAATGCTTACCACCAAGAGGTGCGCACACGCCTTGCGCCACGGCTTGAGGGGGATGGCCTGGCTTGGTTGCTGCGGTGCACACAGCCGCTCGGTCGTTAAACCGGGCGTTCGCTCGACGTAGTTCCCGCAAAGGTCACGCGTGCGGCTATAATTCAAATTTCCTGCATACGCCGCACGTCTGGGCGTTCATGACATGACCAAATTTGTCTTTGTTACCGGTGGTGTAGTGTCCTCGTTAGGCAAGGGCATTGCCGCCGCCTCTTTAGCCGCCCTGCTTGAATCGCGCGGTCTAAAAGTCACCATGCTCAAGCTCGACCCCTACATCAACGTTGATCCGGGCACGATGAGCCCGTTTCAGCATGGTGAGGTCTTTGTGACCGAAGATGGCGCTGAAACCGACCTTGATTTGGGGCACTACGAGCGCTTCATCTCGTCAAAAATGCGCAAGGCGAACAATTTCACGACCGGTCAGATTTATGAGTCTGTATTGCGTAAAGAGCGCAAGGGTGAATATCTAGGCAAAACGGTTCAGGTGATTCCGCATATCACCAACGAAATTCAAGATTTCATCGCCCGCGGCGCCGAGCAATCTTGGGGCGGTCAAACTGATGTTGCGATTGTCGAAATTGGTGGCACCGTCGGCGACATCGAGTCGTTACCTTTTCTTGAAGCTGTGCGGCAGATGAGTCTGCGCATGGGCCGTAACAGCGCTGCCTTCATCCATTTAACGTTAGTGCCCTTTATCGCTTCAGCCGGCGAACTCAAAACCAAGCCCACACAGCATTCTGTACAAAAATTGCGCGAAATCGGCATTATTCCTCATGCCTTGCTCTGCCGTGCCGACCGCCCCATCCCCGACGAAGAGCGCGCCAAAATTTCGCTTTTCTCGAATGTCCCGCTTGATGCTGTGATCTCGGTCTGGGATTCTGATTCAATTTATAAAATCCCTAGCATGCTGCATAAGCAGGGGCTCGATAATCTGATTTGCGAAGTCCTCGCGATTAATCCGCCGCAGGCTGATTTGTCGGTTTGGGATAAGTTGGTGTTTGGCCTTGAGCATCCCAAGCATCAAGTGCGCGTTGCGATGGTCGGTAAATATGTTGACCTCACTGAGTCTTACAAATCGCTAAGCGAAGCGCTGATTCACGCAGGAATCCACACTGAATCTCGCGTGGTGGTTGATTACATTGATTCTGAAGCGCTTGAGCAAAACGGCACGGATGTGCTGAAGGCGTTTGACGCGATTTTGGTGCCCGGCGGCTTTGGCAAGCGTGGCACCGAAGGCAAAATTCTTGCGATTCAATATGCACGTGAAAATAACGTGCCTTATCTGGGTATTTGCCTGGGCATGCAGCTTGCAGTGATTGAATTTGCACGTCACAAGGCCGGTCTGACGCATGCCAATAGCACCGAGTTTGACCCTCAAACCGAACACCCAGTCGTTGCCCTGATCACAGAATGGATTGATCGCGAAGGTCGCGCCGAAGTGCGTGACGAGCAATCGGATTTGGGTGGCACCATGCGCAAAGGCGCTCAGCGTTGTCCAATCAAGGCCAATACGCTGGCCAGCAGTATTTATGGCCCAGAGGTGAACGAGCGTCACCGTCATCGCTACGAAGTCAATAACCTTTACGTGCCCAAGCTTGAGCAGGCCGGCATGCTAATCAGCGCGCGGACACCGACCGAAGATCTTCCCGAAATCATGGAGATCCCAGGTCACCCTTGGTTTATCGGCGTGCAGTTTCATCCCGAGTTCACTTCGACCCCGCGCGACGGGCATCCGTTGTTCTCAAGCTATATCCGGGCAGCGTTAGTGAGCCAAAATAAGCGCAAGGGTGCTTGATGAAGCTCTGCGGGTTTGAGATTGGTTTAGCCCAGCCTTTTTTTCTGATTGCGGGGCCTTGCGTAATCGAGTCGCGTCAAATGGCCTTTGATACAGCCGGGCGCTTGTGCGAGATCACAACTGCATTGGGGATCCCTTTCATCTATAAAAGTTCGTTTGATAAAGCGAACCGTAGCTCGGGGGCCTCGTATCGTGGGCCCGGGATGGAGGAAGGCTTGCAAATTCTGTCAGACGTGCGTGCGCACTTTAAGGTGCCGGTACTAACGGATGTGCATGATAAAGACCAAGTTGCCCAAGTCGCTGCCGTCGTTGATGTGTTGCAGACCCCCGCGTTTTTATGCCGCCAAACCGATTTCATTGAAGCGTGCGCGGCGAGCGGCAAACCCGTCAACATTAAAAAAGGCCAGTTTTTAGCGCCACACGATATGTTGCAGGTGGTCGCTAAGGCACGTCTTGCCGCAAAAAAAGCCGGTGTCCCCGAAGACATTATGGTGTGCGAGCGTGGCGTTTCATTTGGCTATAACAACTTAGTGTCAGACATGCGTTCGTTGGCCATCATGCGTGAAACCCAGTGCCCGGTCGTATTTGATGCAACCCATTCGGTCCAATTGCCAGGCGGGCAGGGCACGTCTTCTGGCGGGCAACGTGAGTTCGTGCCGGTGTTGGCGCGTGCTGCCGTCGCCGCGGGCGTGTCGGGCCTGTTTATGGAAACCCATCCTAATCCAGCGCAAGCCCTCTCTGATGGGCCGAATGCTGTACCGCTAGATCAAATGAAAGATTTGCTTGCTACCCTGATGGATTTAGATCAGGTGGTCAAACGGCACGGCTTTCTTGAGTCGCGTTTTGTTTAACGTCACCGAAATGTCGCCAAAATTTTAATCATCCAGGAAACCTTGAAATGAGTGCAATCGTAGATATCATCGGACGCGAAATTCTCGACTCGCGTGGTAACCCAACAGTCGAATGCGACGTCTTGCTTGAGTCAGGCGCGATGGGTCGCGCCTCGGTGCCGTCGGGCGCCTCAACCGGGAGCCGCGAGGCGATCGAGTTGCGCGACGGTGATAAGTCGCGTTACTTGGGCAAAGGAGTTTTACGTGCCGTTGAAAATTTGAATACCGAAATCTCTGAGGCACTGATGGGCCTAGACGCCCAAGAGCAAACCTTTTTAGATCGCACTTTGATCGAACTTGATGGTACCGAAGGCAAGTCGCGTTTAGGTGCCAACTCTATTCTGGCCGCGAGTATGGCAGTTGCACGTGCGGCCGCAGACGAATCCGGTTTGTCGCTGTATCGCTATTTTGGCGGCAGCGGCCCGATGAGTATGCCCGTGCCCATGATGAATGTGATCAATGGCGGCGCGCACGCGAACAACACTCTTGATATGCAAGAGCTGATGATTTTGCCGGTTGGTGCCAAAAGCTTTAGACAAGCCATGCAAATGGGCGCCGAAACTTTTCATGCCTTGAAAAAAATCATTCATGATCAAGGTATGTCAACCGCTGTGGGCGACGAGGGTGGTTTTGCGCCTAATGTGCCTAATCACGAAGCCGCCATTCAAATGATTTTGCGCGCAATCGAACATGCGGGTTACGAGCCAGGCACACAAATCGCCTTGGGCCTTGACTGTGCCGCCTCTGAGTTTTATCGCGATGGTAAATACACGCTTGAAGGTGAGGGTGGAATCTCACTGAGCTCAAAAGAATTGACGAATTTGTTGGCAACCTGGTGCGACAAATACCCCATTATTACGATCGAAGACGGCATGGCTGAAAACGATTGGGATGGCTGGAAACATCTGACCGAGCAGCTTGGCCGTAAAGTTCAATTGGTGGGTGACGATTTGTTTGTGACGAACACCAAAATCCTGAAGCAGGGTATTGAGCGCGGCGTCGCAAACTCGATTCTGATCAAAATTAACCAGATTGGTACCTTGACCGAGACTTTTGCCGCCATTGAAATGGCTAAGCGTGCTGGGTATACTGCAGTCGTCTCACATCGTTCTGGCGAAACCGAAGACTCAACGATTGCCGATATCGCCGTAGCGACAAATGCGATGCAGATCAAAACGGGCTCACTGTCACGCTCAGATCGCATGGCTAAGTATAATCAGCTACTCAGAATCGAAGAAGAACTCGCCGAAGTGGCCACTTATCCTGGTCTTGAGGCCTTTTACAACCTGCGCTAAGTTGTTGCGCGAATAGCTTGCCTGGGGGCATTTTTAGCCTTTTCGGCAAGCGCGAGGTGGTATGCGTCTTTTGTTATTGGTGCTGGTCGCGCTCGCTGGTCTGATCCAATATCCTCTGTGGATGGGTCGGGGTGGCTGGCTGTCCGTCTGGGATATGCAAGAGCATGTGGCCACCCAGCGCGCAATCAACGATGGTCTTCGAGCCCGTAACGTTGCCCTGCTGGCTGAGGTCGACGATTTGCGAACTGGAACCGAGGCAGCTGAAGAGCGTGCTCGGGCCGAACTCAGCATGATGCGTCAGGGCGAACTGTTTGTTCAGGTGTTGCCCCCCGATGTGAAACCGCCTGAGCTCAAGCCTTCGACCAAACCCCAGCGCCCACCTGCGTCGTCGTCAAACGGTAAACCAACGACTTATACGCGTTAACGTCCGTCACTTGTGCTGCCCTCGTGCTGTGTTAGTGGCAAGAGGTTGTTCAGGGTGCGCAGCAGAGCAAGACCCCGCACAGTTCTGCATGTTGCGACTCATGCGTCAAACTACGTAAGATCGAAGCCTTTGTTGTGGGGGCGGGTTCGCTGAGCGGATTCAAGGATTGATTCAGAGGTTGACTCAGGGGCTGACTCAGGGGCTGACGTAAGAGCTGACTAGAGGGCTGACTCAAGAGCTGACTCAGAGGTCGCGCACTCTGATTTTGTTGCAGATCAGGCTGACGTTCGGGCTTCGGGCCTTGCAGGAGTTCGGGCTCGGTGAACCCTGCTTGTCTCTCGCTGCCGTCCGCTTGCATGCGTTTAGTGACGCCTTTGGCCTGACGTGCATGAATCGCTGCCCTGCGTGTCAGTCGTATGATGACTAAGCCTTGCCGTTGCGCACTGGCCTCGAGGGCGTCTGGCGTTGGGTCTAACCAGTGCAAGCTGCGCCGTAGCACCTGACGTAGCCAGGGCTGTAACGGTTCATGCACATAAGCCAAATCCAGGCGTACGGCCTGGCGCTCGTGCGAGGTTGCGCCTCGGCTCATCAGCTCGGTCAGCTCGAGCTGCCAAAGCGGCAAGGCATAGAGTCGCTGATAGCGTGCGATTGTGGCCTGCAGCCGGTCTAAGGGGCTAGCGAGTTTGCCGGAAGGTGCGAAAAGAGGCGACAGCGCCTGCGTAAACGCTTGATCAATTTCTTTGCGATCTGCGTGGGTGACGCTGGCCCGACGACTCGCCTCGTGCAAAGCCAGACTGACGAGCTGTTTGACTTGGTGAGCATGGACCAACTCTAGGCCGAGCAAACACACAAGTAAAATCGGTGCCAAGGTCAAGCTGGTCTCAAGAGTGCTGGCACCACGTTGTTTAGTGTATTGAGTCGAAATCCGCATGCTGCACAGTTTGACGGCTGCGAGCACAACAGTCGATACGGTGAACTACGCGCGCGGGTGCGTCAGGTTAAACTATCGCGGTCTCACTAAAGGATTGTCATGAATTCGTCTGCCGCGTCATTTCCTTATTTCCCAGGTATCCGTTTGCTGCACTCTCCTGGGCCGTCTAACGTTCCTAAGGCCGTGCTTGATGCACTGACCAGGCAACCCATCGATATGGGTGATCCGCGCGTAGACGCCTGTGTAGACGCCTGTGAGCGCGGCTTGCAAGGCCTGCTGAACACTGCAAGCGCAGACATCTTTTTATACGCGGCAAATGGCCACGGCGTCTGGGAAGCCATGATTGTCAATTTGCTGGCACCGGGGCAAAAAGTACTGATCCCAGGTACCGGGCATTTTTCTGATTCGTGGGCCTTGATGGCTGAGGCGATGGGTGCGGTGATTGTTCGTACTCCCTACATCGAAGGGCAGCCAATCGACCCTGCTGTGGTTGAACAAGCCCTGCGTGAAGATACCAAGCACGAAATCGTCGCGGTTTTTGCTGTGCACACAGATACCGCCAGCAGCACGACGAGCGACATGCCCGCCTTACGTCGTGCGATTGATCATGCTAAGCACCCTGCACTGTTTGTAGTGGATGTTGTGGCCTCATTGGGGGCGATCCCTTTTTACATGGATCAGTGGGGCGTAAACGCTGTGATCGGCGCTTCGCAAAAAGGCTTGATGTGTCCACCAGGCGTTGGCTTTTGTGCCGCAGACGAACGCGCCATGCAGGTCTGTGCGAACAACCCTGCGCCGCGCTTTTATTGGGATTGGATGCGTCGTCGCAAAGGGCCATCGTACAGCCGTTTTTGCGGCACGGCCCCGCAAAATTTATTGTTTGGTCTTGAAGCCGCTTTTGGGTTAATCGACCAAGAGGGCGTGGCGCAGGTGCATGCGCGCCATCAACGCTTGGCCGGTGCGGTGCACGCAGCGGTTCAGTCATGGTCTGAAACTGGGCAAGTGCAGTTTTTATGCAAGGTGCCAGAGGCACGCTCTGCTTCGGTGACTGCCGTGTTGGTTGGTAAAGGCATTGATCCTGAACTGATCCGCAGTACCGCGCGCGAAAAATTTCAAGTGCTGATTGCTGGCGGCTTAGGCCCCTTTGCAGGTCGAGTCTTCCGAATTGGCCACCTGGGTGATTTGAATCCCGCCATGATCTTAGGGTGCTTAGCCGGTGTTGAAGCAGCCATGCAAAGTCTTGGAATCGACGTTGGCTCAAAAGGCGTGCGCAGCGCCGTTGAATACCTAGCTAAAACCTAAGATATCAGAATCCGCAAAGGCTCAATGTACCGACTTGCTGCTCACTACGGTGGCAGCTTGAAATAGCGCTTCGGTATCCAACGCATCGAACACATAGGGTAGCCCGCAAAATTCGCAGGCTACTTCAACTTTTCCTTGCTCTTGCAAAATGTCATCGACCTCGGCTTTGCCGAGCATGCGTAGCATGTCTGCAACGCGCTCGTGCGTGCACGAGCATTTCCAAGTAATAGGTTGCGACTCAAACACCAGTAAGGTTTCTTGCCAAAACAAGCGATGTAAAAGCGTGTCTTGATCAGTCGAGAGCATTTCGGTTGGCGTCAGTGTTTGCGCCAGGTGCTGCGCGCGCTCCCAGGATTCGTCTGCGTGCTCGATTTCAGTTTGCTGCGCACCGCCTTGCAGAGGTAAGCGCTGGATCAATAAACCGCTGCAGTGCAGCGAGTCGGCCGCCAGCCAGATACGCGTGTGCAATTGTTCAGAACGTAGCATGTATTGTTCAAGCGCCTGTGCAACACTATTGCCTTCGAGTGGCACAATACCTTGATAGGTTTGACGGCCAGGCGTGTGCTTTGGCGGATCAAGCACCACAATAAATTTTGCGGTGCCGCCAGGGTTGAGCATTGATTGCAAATCAACCGAGGCGGGCAGTGGACGTTCGCGCATTTTGACGGTGGCGCGAATGCTCAGGTCGGCTCGACACTCAACTACCATCAAGGCAATGGCACCATCGCCTTGTAGTTGCAGTAATAATGAACCATCAAACTTTAAATTGGCTGCGAGTAGAGTCGAAGCAGCAACAAGCTCGCCAAGAAGTGCTGTGACCGGTGCGGGGTATTGTTGGTGCGCCTGTGCAGCTAGCCAAGCCTGCTCGATCCGAACCGACTCAACGCGCACGCTGCGGTCATCAAATAAAAACTTTTTGAGCGCATCGCTGCGCAGATTGCTTTCGTTGTCTGGCATTAACCGATTCGCTTGAGTTTTTCACGATACATTTGCCCACGCTTGGCATAGTTTTCGATATTGTTGCGAATCGTTTCGATCTCTTCTTCAGAAAGCTGACGGGTGATTTTTCCGACACCGATGACTAAGCTGCCATCGGGGATTTCGCGTCCCTCTGGAATGATCGCGCCCGCACCAATTAAACAGTTACGCCCGATTTTTGCGCGGTTCAATACGATTGCTTGCATGCCAACCAGTGTGCCCGAGCCAATGGTGCAGCCGTGCAACATGGCTTGATGACCAATCGTGACGTGATGATCAATCGTGAGTGGCACGCCAGCGTCAGAGTGCAGCACGCAGCCCTCTTGAACGTTGCTGTGGTGGCCAATATCGATACAAGTGTTGTCACCCCGAATGCTGACATTTGCCCAAATGCTAGCTTGTGCCCCGACCACGACATCACCAATCAGATCGGCCGAGTCAAAAATAAAGGCTGTTGGGTCAATGCGCGGAATCAGATCACCGAGTTGGTAAATCGCCATGATGAATTACGCCTAATACGAAGGAAAGTCAGTAGTTTAGCCCGACTGTGCCCAATCCTTCGTTCGAACAGAATCGCTACGAAGTTCGCTATGGTGTCTGATCGTCGGACATCACTGCCTTGACAAGGTTTTGCGCCTTTTTGGCTTGGCGTTGACTGCGGCCGATTTCTAATTGCCGTAAGACTCTGCGCTGAATTTTCCCGGTAGTTGTCATCGGCAAGGAGTCGACGTACTCGATCTCTTTGGGGTATTCGTAGGGTGCTAAGCGGGTTTTTACATGTTCTTGCAGTATCTCAGTCAACTGCGCTCGCTTGCGCGACGAGAAACCTGGCGTTAACACCACGAAGGCTTTCACGACCGCACCACGGTCAGTGTCTGGCTTGGGTACAACTGCAACATTGGCCACTGCAGGATGATCGAGTAAGCAGTTTTCGATTTCGCCTGGGCCAATGCGGTAACCCGAGGACTTGAATACATCGTCGGCTCTTCCGGCATACCAGTAGTAGCCTTCGGCATCGGCACGGGCAAGGTCTCCGGTGCGACACCAGTCACCAGTAAATTTTTCAGTGGTAGCGTTCTCGTTGCGCCAATAGCCAAGAAAAAGAATTGGGTCAGGGGATCCATGGATATCGAAACGATTCAAGGCGACTTCGCCAATCTCGTCTGTGGCCGCGATTGAACCGTCTTCGCGCAGCACAGTGATGCGATGACCCGGATAAGGTTTTCCCATGCTACCCGAGCGGGCCGGCCATTTTTGATGACTATTGCCGATAAGGTAGTTCATTTCAGTTTGGCCGAACATTTCGTTAGGCGTGATGCCAAGCGCCTGTTCACACCAAGCGAAAACAGTATCCCCAACGCTTTCACCTGCGCTCATGATGCAGCGTAGTGATAATTTGTAGGTCTCTTTGGGTCGCTCGATGGCTTTCATCATTTGTTTGAGCGCGGTCGGAAACAAGAAAGTGTTGGTGACTTGATAGCGTTCAAGTATTTCAAAAGCGCGCTCTGGGCTAAAACGCCCACGCGTACCAACAATGGGTTGCCCAAAATACAGAGTCGGTAAAAGTGCATCCATCAGGCCGCCGGTCCAGGCCCAGTCGGCGGGCGACCAAAAGACATCTTTGGGCTGAGGAAACCAGTTTTGTGAGGCGACAAAACCGGGTAAGTTACCAATGAGCACCGCGTGCGGCAACAAGGCACCCTTGGGTGCCCCAGTCGTGCCCGAGGTGTATAGCAAAATCGCTGGTTCGTCAGCGCGTGTGACGACCGCCTTAAAGTCGATGGGTTGCCTGATCAAAAGCTTGTGCCAAGGCAAAACGCGCTCGTCCTCGACGCCGACCCCGACGAGCTGGGTGAGCGCGGGACAACGAGGCAAGCTCGCCAAGACGTTACTGGCCGATAAGTCATCAAAGATGGCGACCCGGACTTGAGCATCGCGCAGGCGTTGCTCGAGCGCCTCTGGGCCGAAAAGGTTAGATAAAGGCAACACCACAGCACCAACGCTATAAATGGCAATGTGTGCAACAACCGTTTCAGGGCGTTGACCTAAGATGAGCGCGACGCGATCGCCGCGCTTGACGCCCATGCGCGTCAGACCATTGGCTAACTGATTCGCAGTGGCCGCCAGTCGTTCGTACGTCCAAACCTCGCGATGGCCTGCCTGATCTTCATCGAAGATGGCTATTTTGCGTGCGTCTGCAGGATTGTCGGCCCAGCGATGACAACAGGCGTGACCAATGTTGAAATGGGTGGGTACCAGCCATTCAAAAGACTCGTAAAGCGCGGCGTATTGGTCGACCATACCTGTAAAGAACTTTAGTGTTGCCCGTAGCATGGCTCAGCCCGTGCTTTGGTGCAACCCACAGCGGTGCTTGAATGCAACAACTGAGGGTTTTTACTAAGCGCTGCATGACCCAAACAGCTTTTGGGCAGCAGGCCCTGTTGACTGATGAGATGCTTGCCCAACGCTTAGTTTGGTTTGAATACTAGAACTACGTGAAGAGGTCGGCTAGCTATTTGGGTACGTTTGTCAGCCGCGTTCCGGCCAGCAGATCATGTAAAAACTGCTGCTGCGGACTGAACCAAGTGGGGATAAACACTGTAAACGGAGCGGCGACGATCAGAGCCAAGGCCGAGGGCCATCCTGTGACGGTAGAAGTGATCCAAACCGCTGCAGCACCTATTAAGGGTAGGATCCACATCAGCACGAAACGCAGCACCAGATGTTTAAAAGAAGGTATGGCGCCGCTTAGATCAACCAGCCGGATGTGCCAAGCTTTCATCGGCAGGGTTTGACCACTGCGCCCCCAGCAGATTAAAAAATATCCCCCGATCGCCAAAAATAGCCAAGATCGGAAGAGCG
>CALFXX010000001.1 GCA_937952975.1 uncultured Alcaligenaceae bacterium | reverse complement strand
TATTACTCTGCTCTGCTATCAACGACATTGATGCAAGTGCACTTGAAAGCTTAGAGCTGATTGAAGTCAGGCTAGCCAGTGCCGGCATCTCGCTGCATCTATCTGAGGTCAAGGGCCCGGTGATGGATCGCCTCAAACATACTCACTTTTTACAACAACTCAGTGGTCAAATATTTTTGACTCATTATCAAGCCATTCAAGCGCTGAGCCCAGACGTCGTCTTACACAGCAAGTCTCTCACTTAGCCGAATCAGAAAATTTAGTGGCGATTGCGACAAACTCACCTTCGATACGTTCAAAAGCGTCAACAACATCCGGGTCAAAATGACTACCACGCCCTTCAAGAATGATACCAACAGCAAGTTCATGAGAAAACGCTTTCTTGTAGTACCGCTCACTGATTAGCGCATCGTACACATCAGCCACAGCCATCAATCGGGCTGAAATCGGAATCGCATCGCCAGACAGACCCTGCGGGTAGCCCGAGCCGTCCCACTTCTCTTGATGAGACAACGCTATTCCCATCGCGCATGTCAAAAAAGAACTGCCCGCCGACAAACGCTCACTCGCGCTCAGGATCGACTGATACCCTAGCGTTGTATGCGTTTTCATGATTTCAAATTCGCTTGGCTCTAAACGACCAGGCTTTAGCAGAATATGGTCAGGAATACCCACTTTACCAATATCATGCAGCGGAGCTGACAGATACAGCATTTCAATTTGTTCATCCGACAAGTAGTGCGAAAACCGCGGATGCGTTTTTAAAGTTTGAGCTAAGGTTTTGACATAGTTTTGCGTTCGACGAATGTGATTGCCGGTTTCATTGTCACGTGTTTCAGCAAGTGAAGCCATCGCGTGAATCGTCGCCTCTTGAATGGCCCTGATCTCTTGCACGCCCTTTGCAATTTCGTCTTTTAAAAGCAGATTTCTGTCTCGCAACTCGTCAGACATAAGCTTGAGCGAAAGATGCGTCTCGACGCGTGATAACAAGGTAGCAGGATTAATCGGCTTACTGATGTAATCAACGGCACCGAGCTCAAAGCCTAGCCGTTCATCCTCGGAGCTCGTCTTAGCCGTCAAAAAGATTACTGCGATGCTTGCCAGGCGCTTGTTCGCCTTAATCACTTTGCAGACGTCCCAACCACTCATCTCAGGCATCATTACATCTAGCAAAATCAGGTCAGGCAATACATCGCTCTCTAATATTTTTAACGCACGTGTGCCAGACGTCGCAACTTTGACGCGATATAAATCGCTTAAGAGCCCCCCCATCAACTCAAGATTTTCTGGTGAATCATCCACCACCAAGACAGTCGAATGGCGTAATTCACGATTATTCATGATTTCCTCTTAATAGAGTGTGTGGCAAATTCAAAGGCGTGTTGTTGACACAAATTTAATAGCAGTGAATAAGCGCTAGAAAAATCATAGTTTTCTATCAGGTTATGCAATGCCAAAAAATCAGACGGCATGCTTACCTTAAATAACTCAAGATGTGTTCTAAAAATTTTTAACGCACTAATATCGTCGCTTTTTAAAAGAGACAACAACTCGACGCAAACCGACTCAAACTCCGCTCGATCGATCAGCACCGGACTTGGCTCGGGCTCTGATCGGACACTTTCTTCCAATTGCTCGACTAATCTAGCCAAATCGATTAAAAGTTGCTCCGAACGCGCCTGAATAATCTCTGTTGAATCGCCTTGACGCAAACAGTCTTCTAACAATCCAGCATCCGCTGCCAACGCCATCGCGCCGATGTTGCCTGCCGTTGAGCGAAGTGTATGAATCAAGCGTTCAGCCTCATCGACATCACCCAGCGCTAAAGCTCGGTTCAATGACGCAACAAACTCGGATTGCTGCTTGATAAATTTACGCAATAGCGACAAGTAGAGCGGTACTTTTCCAAGTGTTCGATTCAATCCAACAGTCACATCCAAGCCCGTGATATTCGCTGGCAATAACCGTTGCACTGATGGTCTATTTCTTCTTTCAACAAACTCTGGCGCAGTCCACACATTTGTCGTCTTTGAATACCCGTCTTCATCTATGGGTTGAACGAGCGTAGGTTTAATCCAACGCAAAAGCACCTTACTCAACGCGTCTGGATCAATCGGCTTCAAGACATAATCGTTCATCCCTGCTTGCAAACAGCGCTCAAGATCCGACTGACGTGCGTTAGCCGTCAGCGCAATAATCGGCAAGGTTTGAAAATCTTCGAGCGAACGAATCGCCTGAGTTGCAGCGATCCCATCCATCACAGGCATATACATATCCATCAACACCAAATCCCACTGGTGCTGATGGATCATATCGATCGCCTGCTGACCATCATTAGCTAAAAAGACCTCTAGACCGCCCTCTATTAGCAAGCCCTGGGCAACCTCTTGATTAATTTCATTATCCTCAACCAAAAGAATTTTTGCTCCTTGAATCGTTGACAACTGCCGACTTAATGCTTGTGCTGATCGGACAGGCTGGCTCATCAGGCCAGACAGCGGTTGTAGCGTTAAGGCCTGTGCAATTTGATTAAACAAACTTGAAGCCTGAACAGGTTTGTGTACCACGCCATCAAAACTGGCACTCAACCCGTGTTGCTGCACAAAATCGACGCCATAGGCGGTCACAAGAAATAACTTAGGCATCAACGTTAAGCCCAAAGTCTTAATTTGTTTGACCGTTTCAACACCATCTAAGTCGGGCATTTGCCAATCGATAAAAACAAGCTCAAAGGGTTCGAGATTGCTCTGCGCTTGAGATAGTTTGGCGAGGCCTTGTCGCCCCGAGCTGACAGACTCAGCACGCAACCCCAGCATCTGAAGGGTTTCGGATAGCGCCTCGCGCGCACTTTCGTTATCGTCAATCACCAAGACTCTGCGATCCCTGAGATGACTCTCGAGCAACAGCACACGCTTGGTTTGAGATAATGGCGCGAAGCGGGCGGTCAACCAAAACTCTGAGCCGACCCCTAACTCACTCGATACACCCACATCGCCGCCCATCAGATCAGCGAGTTGTTTACAGATGGCAAGGCCTAGGCCTGTTCCACCAAAGCGACGGGTCGTCGACGCATCTGCCTGTTGAAAAGTATCAAAGAGACGTGCTTGATTTTCTTGACTGATCCCGATCCCAGTGTCTTTCACCAAGACTTTGAGGGTGACACCCTCCTGATCTAGCTTCTCAACCAAGATCCGAATGGTCACTTCGCCTTGTTCAGTAAATTTGATGGCATTATTGACATAATTAATGAGGATCTGTCCAAACCGTAAGGGATCGCCCCAAAGATTTGATGGCACTTGTTGATCGACGTAAAACACCAATTCAAGCCCTTTAGCCTCTGCTTTAGCGACCACAACATTGGCGACGTTTTCAAGTACCTGTTCAAGCTCAAATTCGATTGACTCAAGTGAAAGCTTGCCTGCCTCAATTTTTGAAAAATCTAACAGATCGTTCAATAAGCCCAACAAATGTGTCGAGGATGATTCGATCCGGTTCAGGTAGCGAGCTTGATCGGGCGTCAACTCAGTCAAACGCGCCAAATACGTCATACCGATAATCGCATTCATAGGCGTGCGAATTTCATGGCTCACGTTCGATAAAAAATCTGACTTTGCCTGGCTCGCTGCATGAGCGGCGACCACTGCTTCGCGCTCGCGAGTGATATCAAGATTTGTTCCAATGACCTGAACCACTTCACCAGCATAGTTACGCTCGACGATTGCAGAGGCATGCACATAGCGGATGCGTTCAGCATCCAAGACAATTCTAAAGGTCAAATCATAGGTACCGGTACCCGCTATCAGATTCTGCAAACTTGTTTCAGCTAGCGTCAAATCCTCGGGATGTAACCTCGAACGCCAGAATTCATAGTACAAAGCACTGGCTCGCAGCTCTTGCGGTGCCTCGTACAAGTTCAGCATTTGCTCGTCCCAACTCAGCAGATTCGTCGCAGGATTCCAAATCCAGATACCAAGACTTGAGGCATCTAACGCCAAGCGCAATCTAGTCGCAGTTCGACGCTCTTCTGTCTGATCAGAGATCGTATGGGCAACGCCGATTAAAGCTCCGGATTCATCCAAAATCGGAGATGTCGTAATCAA